>NZ_JBHSBY010000104.1:0-23792 GCF_042650905.1 Pedobacter jamesrossensis
TGGAAATTTAGACTGAAATTCAAATATTGATAAACTTTTAAAGCGATTCTCCATAAAGCTAATTTACTAATTTTATTAGTATTCATCAAGTGCCTATTTCAATAAGGTTTTTCTAAAATAGCATTGCATTTTTTTGTATCGGCAACATTTCGACTTATTGCCCCAAAGATGGCGGGAGCATAAAATTTATACAAAGCTCTGAATTCTCCTATGTCATTTGCTTTCAACTTGGCCACACAAACTTGTTTTGTTGTTACAAAAACCTGAAGAACAGATTTTATATTTTCTAAATTATTTACAACTGATATTTGCATTAGCTCATTGTGCTACAATTGAATAGGTAACATGATTGATGATAATTTGTTTACAGAATTACTGTATAAAAGAAACAACTGCAAAGAGTAGTAAAAGTAAACAGAGAAAATTCAGTTAAATAATTCCGACTATTTTGTTTTATCTTCGCAACCAAGAATGAAAATATTAAGCCATTTCTTAATCGTATCTATTTTAATTCTTTCTTGCATTACTTGCGAGGATACAATAGAATTGAAAACAATTGATCAGGTTCAATTTTCTTTCAATTCTGTTAATAAAAATCAAAATCATACTAGTTCGGATAGTTGCTCACCACTTTGCACCTGCAACTGTTGCGGTCAAACGCTCCTATTCAATTTAAAATCTATTGCACTTAAAACTTTGAAACCTGTTTCAAGAACTAAAAAGGCAATCGAGTATAGAAGATATTTTTCATCAGATTATCATCAAAGCATTTGGCAACCGCCAAAATTGAATACTGAATGTAACGGTTAATTCCGGAATTTCAATCGGCCACAAAGCTGACATTTATTCAATTATCAAATCAATAAAAATGCAAAAAATATTTTTGTTGTTATGCACATTACTGTGCGTAACAAGCGCTTATGCACAAAACAGTTTTCAACTTATTGTAAAAACAGAAAGCGATAAATCTGTTCTACAAGGTGTCACAATCAGCATAAATAACACAAAATTCAAAAGCGTTACCAACGATAAGGGTGAAGCTTATTTCAGCAATATCCCCAGTGGTAAATACACTATAAAAATTAATCATATTGGTTACGAAGAAAAAAATCTAATTATTAATTTACCTTTAAATAAAGAAGGTTCTATCGAAATTTTACTCGAGCAATCTGAAGTTGAGCTTGAAGAAGTTATTATATCTTCAACTCGAACCAGCAGAAGTATACAAAACACACCTACACGTGTAGAAACTATCGAACTCGAAGAAATTGACGAAAAAAGCAATATGCGGCCGGCGAACGTTTCGATGATTTTACATGAGAGTACCGGAATTTCTGTTCAACAAACCTCTGCAACAAGCGGAAACGCGAGCATAAGGATACAAGGATTAGATGGCCGTTATACGCAACTATTGAAAGATGGATACGCAAGTTTTGGCAATTTTGCAAGCGGCTTAAGTATCCTCGAAATCCCACCTTTAGATTTAGCTCAGGTTGAAATTATTAAAGGCCCAACCTCTACCCTTTATGGCGCTGGTGCAATAGCTGGCGTGGTAAATTTTATTTCGAGAACACCTCGTGAAAAAGCAGATTATAACTTTATTATCAACCAATCTAATGTTGGGCAAACCAATATCGGTGCCTTCGCGATGAAGAGAAATTCTAAAATTGGTTACAGTTTCTTGGCTTTAGCAAATTTTCAAAAACCGTATGATGTAGATAAAGACGACTTTACTGAGCTACCGAAATCAAAAGATTTTACCATTCACCCAAAAATATTTATTTATCCGAACGAGAAAACTACTCTCATAATTGGCAATGCTTTTACCAAAAGCGATAGAACTGGTGGCGATATCGAATTGATAAAAAATGGCGCTGATAATAGCCATACTTACTTTGAAAACAATGCGAGTTTAAGAAACACTTCTACTCTTGATTTAAGTATAAAATCTGCTGAAAAAAATCTATTTAAGGCAAAAGCGAGTTTCAACTATTTTAAACGCAGTATTGGAATTCCAAGTTACAATTTTAAAGGCGATAACTACAACGTTTACGCAGATATTAGCTACCTGAAAAACATTAAAAATCAAAGTTTAATATTTGGAGCTAATTTGGTTTATGATAATTTCAAAGAACGAGATCAAACCCTATTCGCTAAAGATTTTATTACCAAAACAGCTGGATTGTATTTTCAACAAACCTGGGACGCGACTGATAAACTCAAACTGGAAAGTGGGGTTAGAACAGATTTAACAAACTACCATAACAGCTTGTATAGTAAATCCGATTTCTTTATTCTCCCGAGAGTTTCTGTTTTATATAAATTTAGTGATAAATGGAGTTCGAGAATTGGTGCGGGTTTAGGTTATAAAACACCTACACTTTTCACTGAGCAAACAGAAACTTTCCAATACCAAAACCTGCTACCCTTAAACAATGTCGAGGCAGAAAAAAGTTATGGAGGAACCGCAGATATCAATTACAAAACTAATATTGGCGATGATTGGATGATAAGTTTAAATCAAATGTTCTTTTACGCCCGAATCAGTAATTCTACTATTCTATTACAGGATGCAAATCAATATTTTTATTTTAGTAACACTACCCAGCCTGTTAACAGTCTAGGTTTTGAAAGCAATGCTAAAATTATTTTTAAAGAGTATTTTAAACTGTTTGCAGGCTACACTTTCACAAACGCAAAAGCAGAATACCTTCCGGTAATCCAGGATATTCGCCTACTGCCAAAAAACAAATTAAATTTAGCTTTATTGTATGAAAAAGAACGAAACTTCAAACTTGGATTAGAAGGGTATTTTACCGACAAACAATATCTATATAATAATTTTCTAACGCCATCTTATTGGGAATTCGGATTTATGGCTGAAAAAGTTTTTGGAAAAATTTCCGTTTTTATAAATGCTGAAAACTTTACGGATACAAGGCAAAGTAAGTATAAAAGTGTAGTTAACGGACCGCACACAAATCCAACCTTCGACGACATTTGGACACACACTGAAGGCAGAACCTTTAATGCAGGAATAAAATTAAAGCTGTAAATGAACCATTTACAGCTATTTTAAATAAAATTTGTTGGCGTGAGGTCTTAATTGTATCTTTGCCCACCCTCGGAAGCTTCCACTCCGAGGATTATTAAAAGCTTTCTGGTAACAGGAGGCTTTTTTTATGCTGTTTATTTACTCTTAAAAATAACAACGGCCAAAGGCGGCAAATCAACAGTAATTGAAAATTCCTGGTTATTATAACCCTGCTCTTCTGGAACGATATCACCGCCGTTTTTAATACCTCCACCATAAAATTCTATCGCATCTGTATTAAACAATTCTTTCCACGTTGTTTTAAAAGGCACACCTATTTTATAGTTTTCTCTTACTACAGGCGTAAAATTTAAAGCAATAACTAAAGTATCTTTAGCTTTTGGCCCCTTTCGCATGTAAACAAAAATAGACTCGTCGCTGTTATCTGCATCAATCCATTCAAAACCTTCATAACTGAAATTAAAATGATACAGTGCAGGCTCTTTTCTATATAAAAAATTTAATGCTTTAACGGTTTCCTGCATACCTTTGTGCGGCGGATATTGCAGTAAATGCCAATCTAAAGACTGGGTAAAGTTCCATTCGTTTGTATCACCAAACTCATTACCCATAAATAACAATTTGGCTCCTGGGTGCGTAAACATATAACCATAAAGAGCCCTCAAGTTGGCAAATTTTTGCCAATCATCGCCTGGCATTTTATATAGCATGGGTGATTTTCCATGCACGACCTCATCATGAGAAAAAGGCAGCATGAAATTTTCAGTAAAGGCATAAGTCATGCTAAAACTAAGTTTATGGTGATGGTGTTTTCTACCCAAAGTATCTATTTTAAAATACTTTAAAGTATCATTCATCCAGCCCATCATCCACTTCATCCCAAAACCTAAGCCACCAGCGTAAACCGGATGGGTGACACCAGGATAGGTACTGCTCTCTTCAGCAATGGTTTGAACTCCATCAAAATTACCATAAACAGCAACATTCAAATCCTGTAAAAACTGGATTGCGCCCAAATTTTCACTTCCACCATATTCGTTGGTAGCTGCATCAGCATCTTCTCTAGAGAAATTGAAATAAAGCATCGAAGCAACAGCATCTACACGTAAACCATCAGCGTGGTATCTATCCAACCAAAATAGTGCATTACTAATCAGAAAAGAACGTACTTCGTTTCTATCATAATTAAAAATATAGGATTTCCAATCTGGATGAAATCCCTTGCGCATATCAGCATGTTCGTATAAATGCGTACCATCAAATTCATATAAGCCATGTCTGTCACCTGGAAAATGAGAGGGTACCCAATCTAAAATCACAGCAATATCTGCCTTATGCAATTCCTCGATTAGAAACATTAAATCCTGTGGAGAGCCATAACGAGAACTTGCACCAAAATAACCTGTTATTTGATAGCCCCAGCTAGGGAAAAAGGGAAATTCCATAACTGGCATTAATTCTACGTGCGTAAAGCCCATTTCAACAACGTAGGGAACTAATGCTGCAGCAACTTCACGGCAATTTAGCACTCTTTCTGGATTATTTGGATCTCTTTGCCAAGAACCAACATGCAGTTCATAAACTGATATTGGTTGATCCAGTGCATTTAATTTTGGTCTTTTTTTAAGCCACGATTTGTCTTTCCAACTATAATCCGTATCCCAAATAATACTTGCCGTTTGTGGAGGATGTTCCCAACGCACAGCATAAGGGTCCCCTTTTAGATGTTCAGATTCATCAAAACCCTTTACAAAGTATTTATAAACGTCTCCTTTTTTCAAATTTGGAATAAAGCCTTCCCAAATACCAGATTTATCCCACCTCTTATTTAACGCATGTGAATTTGTATTCCAATCATTAAAATCGCCCGAAACAGCTACTCTAATTGCGTTTGGCGCCCATACAGAGAAATAAGTTCCAGCAGTATTTTCGACGGTTAAAAGATGGGAACCCATTTTTTCGTACAAACGAAAATGCTTTCCAACAAGAAATAAATCAATATCGTAATCGGTAAATAAACTATGTGGCCATACGGATAAACTTTGATCAATTTCAGTTAATACAGTTTTCTTAACAGATACTTTTTTCGCTGCTGGCATAGTAAATTTAGGTTAGATATAAAAACCCCGAAAGCCTTTTAAAGTTTCGGGGTTATGTTTTTTTACAGACTAAAGATCTGTATTTCGGTGAAGTTTTTATTGCATTTAAAGTTTAGGGTAGATTTGTCATCTGTATGGAAATCGGTAACTTCCTTACCATCAACCATTATTTTTCTAACCTGAAACTTAACACCAAAAATATTACAAGCATAAAACTCATAATTAGGTGTGTATAAACCTTCGGTAAGTTGATTAATCTTTAAATGGGTAGCATCGCCCTTTACAGTAAATTTCTTTTCAAGATAAATATCCTGCTCATAAGCAAATGTATCGCCATGATCTTCATACATAAAAGAATTTACTTCGTAATCGCTATAATAAATATTAAGCATTACTTCGGTGATTGCTTTTTCATCAACATACTGCATTACAGGATATTCAGGGATTACTGAACCAGCTCTAACAAACATTGGCATGCTATCGATTTTAGCTTCTACCAGGTGCTCGCTTTCTCCGGCTAAAACTTCATTCGTCCAATAATTATACCAGGTGCCCTTAGGTAGATATACTTTTCTTTCTACAGCACCTTGCTCTAAAACCGGACAAATTAATAATTTATCGCCGTAACAAAATTCATCCTGGCGGAAGTGATTGCCAATATTTTCCTGTTCCAACATCACTAGTGGTCTTAAAATTGGAAAACCATAGCGGTGATGTTCCCAGAATACAGAATATAAATATGGCATTAAGCGATATCTCAATTCAATAAACTTGCGGTTAATATCTTCATAAAAATCGCCAAAACTCCAGGGTTCACGCTCTGCGGTATCTCCGGCAGAGTGCGCTCTCATGAATGGGGAAAAAGTTCCTAACTGAATCCAGCGGGTAAATAATTCGCCATCTGGTTCGCCACTGAAGCCACCGATGTCGGTACCGCAAAAAGGCACACCAGAAACTGATAAACGCTGACATTGGATGTTACCCATTTTTAAATGTTCCCAGCTTGCTAAGTTATCGCCTGTCCAAACACTTGCATAACGTTGCATACCCGAATAACCGGCTCTGGTAATGGTAAACGGACGTTTATTACGCATTAGTTTTTTCAAGCCTTCGTATGTTGAGCGAACCATTTGCATACCGTAAACGTTGTGTGCTTTACGGTGTGAACCACGGAATCCGTCGTAATTATGACGAACATCATTGGGGAACGTTCCCGAACCAAAAACAGCAGGTTCATTCATGTCATTCCAAAAACCGGCAACCCCCATGTCTACCAATTCCTTATATAAATTGCCCCACCAAGTACGAACACTAGGATTAGTAAAATCAGGAAACTGACAACGACCAGGCCAAACATGCCCTTCCATATAATAATCATCGCTTCGGCGGCAGAAAAATCTATTCTCTTTACCTTCCTTAAAAACCCAGTAATCATCGTCAACCTTAATTCCAGGGTCAATCATCACTACGGTTTTAAATCCATCGGCAGAAAGTTCTTTAATCATTCTGCGTGGATCGGGAAAATACTTTTTGTTCCAGGTAAAGCAGCGATAGCCATCCATATAATCGATATCCAGATAAATGGCATCGCAAGGGATTTTTCTGGCTCTGAATTGTTTCGCAATTTCTTTAACCTTCGATTCGGGATAGTAGCTCCAGCGACATTGTTGATAACCTAATGTCCATTTTGGTGGCATTGGGTGTGTACCTGTTAAACTTGCGTAACGTTTAACAACATCCATCATGTGTGGGCCATGAATATAATAATATTGCAACTCGCCACCATCAGACCAAAAGCTGGTTTTATTTACGTCTTCTCTGCCAAAATCGAAATATGATTTGAAGGTATTATCAAAAAATATACCGTAAGCGGCCTGATTATGTAAACCAATATAGAAAGGAATGGTTCTGTACAATGGATCCTGATCCCAACCAAAAGAATAAGCGTCGGTATTCCAGTTTTCAAATCTGCGGCCACGTAAGTTAAAGTTGCCAGATTTATCACCTAAACCAAAGAAATTCTCTTCCGGATGGCACTTTTTGGTTGCATAAATATAGTATCCTCCAAAATCTGTATTTTCTTCCCAATGCATTGAATTGGCCTCATCTACCATTACCGTATTGGTAATGTTATCAGAGAAAGAAATATGGAAGTTTTCTTTATCTATTTTACAGGTAACCGAATGTGTAGAAATTGTATAACAGTCTTCGTGTTCCTGCATTTTAAAAACCGAAACTTTTTGATCTACTTCTGGCACGGCATAAGAAAAGTCGTCTAAAAATACGCCATGAGGAGCAAGGCGAACGCGAATAATATCATCACTTACGACTCTAATTTCAACCCTTGCGTCTCCATCAGAAAAATAAAAACGATTACCTTCTTTTTTTACTTTCTTAACTGAACCTAAATATTGCTTAACAATTGGTTTTACTGATATATCGACAGGATTGTTTAAATGTTGTATTTCCTGTTCTTTTTCAATCAGCTCGCTCGTTTCAAGCGGCTTATCGTTTTGGTCTTCCATCCTAATAATTTCAAAAATTTAATTGGTTTTTCTTATTAAACAATGCTTTAAAAGAAAGTACTATAATACAAATATTTTATAAAAGGGATGATATTAATATAAAAAAAGCCCTCATTACTTTTCATTGTAAGGAGGGCTGCTAAGATAATTAATTTATTTTATGGATTAAAAGCAATACCAACGTAATAAATGGCACCAGCCATCGGATTACCGAAAGATGTTGTATAATATTTATTTAATACGTTAGAACCGCCAACTTTAACAACCGACATTACAGAAGGAATTCTTAAACTAACCTGAGCATCTAAAGAACTATATGCTGGTACTTCTCCAGAAGCAAAAGACGAATTCCAGAAGAATTTATCTTGCCAACGGTAAGAAAGGTTAAAGCCAAAGTTTTTTACAATTTCTTTGTTTCCGAAACCAAGGTTATAACGAATTTTTGGTGTGTTGAAATCGTTGATATAGTTTACTGGCAAATCTCCTATTTGATTGTAAGATACGTTACCACTGATGTTATATTTTCCAACAAGATAATCTAAACCTAAAGCACCACCATAAGAATTCACTTCGCCTTCGGCATTTACCGGAACACCGAACTTAACAAATGTTGGTGCAGCTAAAGTTCCAACATTCTGATAAACATCTACAGCTGTAATAAAGTCTTTGTATTGATTAAAATAACCATAGGCATCGATAAGTAAATTCGGAAGAATTAAGCCTTTGTAGCCCAACTCATAAGATTGAACACTTTCCGGACGCACGCCCTTTGCATTAAAAGTATATTGTTGTAACAATGCCGGATTAGGAGTTCCGGTAGCCGCTGAAGCTAAAAAAGCACGATAACTTACGTCGGTAAATGGTTTATTTGCATCTAACTTATACTTGCCGAACATAATTTCTGGCAAACCACCAATTAACCTTTGCGAACCACCACCTACTGATAAATCTATATATTGATTTTGAGTTGTTGGATTGCGATATCCGGTTTGGTAAGAAACCCTAATGTTATTATTTTTAGCTACAGTAAAAACGCCGGTTATTCTTGGTGTAAATCTGCCTTCAAAGTTCTGGCTTTTATCATAACGACCAGCGAAGGTAATCTTAACTTTATCGTTAAATAGTTTTTTACCGATTTGTGCGAAAGCACCATATTCTTCAATGTCAATTTGACGCCCCAAATCATCAAAAATAGTTCCTGCTGAATTTAAATCATAAATACGATAAGATGCACCAACCTGAAATTCGACAACTTTATTAAACGCATTAGTTAAATTATACATTCCTTCGTAGTGGTAAAGGTTTGATTTATCATCAAATTTAGCTCCATAAACGCTCTTAGTTGGATCTGCAGAATTAATAGAGGTTGCACTAATTGTTGTATTCATTATTCGGTCTTTTGCAGTGGCAAAACCAGCACTTCCCGGCTCGAAACGACCAGTATTAGCAATACCTCTTGCAAAAACATGTGCCGCAGCATCGGTCTGGCCAGCGGCCCTGGCACCAACATAATTGCCGATATATTGAGGAAACCAGGTTGTTGATGGTTTAGAAACTTCATTAATATAACTTCCTAGTATTGAAGAAATATAAGAATCGCCCGATCTTTCTTGAGTAGTATAAGCTTTCAGACTAAAATCCTCTCCTTTTAACTCCAGCTTATACTGACCGATATTAAAATTTCTCAAAGAATATCTATCTGAACCCGTGTAAACAGATGTTCCTGTTCCCCAATTCGCCTGTGCAACCGCCTGTATTGTATTGGTAAGATTATAATATAATGCACCCGACATTTTTAACGATTTGGTATCATAATCTACCAGACTTTCTTCGTTATAACCCGTTCTGGAAACATTCTGATCAGGTATTAAATTTGCTTTCAAACCAACGTAAAAAGGCAAATAATTTTGTACTGCAGGGCGTAGTGCTGCTGGTAAATTAGATAAAAATCCAGCCTGTTGTGCCGCATTAGGAATAGCTGCCCCGAAAGCACCATCCATTAATGATTTGATGTTTGGAATTGCACCCCCAGAACCAGCATTAATGCCTGAAATCGTCGCATTTTGCACACTCAAGGCCACATTTCTCATATTTTGGCTAACTTCATCGCCATAGCTATTTATACCATCATAATTTGTATCACTATTTCTATCGCCAGATTTGACCGTACGGGAGTTGCGATCGAAGTTTGTGTAATTATTTGCATACCAGTCTTTAGCCTGCAGAAAAGAAAATGCTGCCTTAACCCCGAATTTATTATTCCATGATTTAGCCAATCTAACATCGAGCTGATTGAAGGGCTTTGAAGTAGTACTGTTATCATTTACATGGTTAACACCAGTTTTATACTGAAAACTTGCACCAGGATATTTAAAAGGATCTTTAGAAGTCATCAACAATGTACCATTTATGCCGCCGGCACCATAAAGTGCCGATGATGCACCTGGCAATAACTCTACATTATCAACATCAAGCTCTGTAATACCAACAATATTACCCACCGAGAAATTTAAACCTGGCGCCTGATTATCCATCCCATCAATATATTGATTAAAACGAGTATTACCATTCGAATTGAAACCACGCGTATTAATTGATTTAAAAGTTAGACTTTGCATGCTGCTTTCAACCCCCTTCATATTGTTTAAGGCATCGTAAAAAGAAGGCGCAGCAATTTCTCTAATCGAGGCGGCACTCATACGCTCAATTGAAACCGGAGATTCTAAAATACGCTCAGGCGTTCTCGATGCTGAAACAACAACATCACCACCTAACATCGTTGCAGCTTCCATTTCTATCGAAATATTAGTTGTAGCTCCAGTTACTTGTTTTTCTACAACACCATAGCCTACATAACTCGCTGATATTGTAAAGGGAACTTTCGCGGAGGTTGTAAATGTGAATGCGCCATCTGAATTTGTCGCCGTACCACCCGATTGTCCTTTAATAACAATAGTAACGCCAACTAGCGATTCTTTGGTCTGCTTGTCTTTCACAGTCCCACTTACGGTTATGTTCTGTGCTTTTGCGGCAAACCCTGTTGCGCAAAAGAGCATAAACACATACAAAATGTGTGTATAGATTGTTCTCATGAATAAATATTTGGTTAGATTATTTTTTTAGTTAGTTAAACTTAAATTCTTTTTTTGAATTAAACAAATTATGTTAGCATAATAATTTTGATGGAATTAATAATTTTGATTGATCTTTACTTTGTCGTAATTTGCAGATAATATCTTACCTCAAATAAATATGCAATATTGATTTTTAGCTAACCATTTATGAATAAACTCAAGGCTCTTTTTTGCATCGTTATCCCAATAGCATTAGCATTTCTTTTAAATACAAAAATTGGCAGTACCCCTCCTCTTTTAAAATTCCTAAACCCTTTTATGGGATTTTGGCAAAATGCAGAGAATAACCATTTCATGTTTAATCATAAAGCAAAAATTAAAGGGGCTATTGATGAAATTGAAATTGTTTTTGATGACAGAATGATTCCCCATATTTTCGCTAAAAACGATCATGACCTTTATTTGGCTCAAGGCTATGTTACCGCTATGCATCGCCTTTGGCAGATGGATTTCCAAACTCGCTTTGCTGCCGGAAGAATAAGTGAGGTGGTTGGCGATAAAGCCATAGAAGTTGACCGCTATCAGCGTAGAATGGGAATGGTTTATGGTGCAGAAAATTCTTTAAAAGGTATGATGGCCGATCCAAAAGCTAAAGAAATGATTTTAGCCTATACCGATGGGATAAATGCCTACATCAAAACACTTTCTCAAGCTAAATACCCGATAGAATATAAAATTTTAGATTTTAAACCCGAAAATTGGTCGCCTGTTAAATGTGCTTTGTTGCTTAAGCAAATGTCGGCGGTTTTGGCAATGGGTTCTGATGAATTTTACATGACCAATATTATGAAAAAGTTTGGTTCGGAAGTTACCTCAGATTTATTTCCAGATTATCCCTTTCGCGAGGATCCAATTATTCCCGTTGGAACGAAATGGAATTTTACGCCCCTTCCAACGCCTAAAACCCCTGAATCTTTTACCAATGCACAAACGGGCGATGTTAAAACCAAAGAAAAAATCGAAGGTATAGGAAGTAATAACTGGGCACTATCTGGCGCTAAAACAGCATCAGGTTTTCCAATTTTAGCAAATGACCCACATTTAGATCTTACCCTTCCATCAATTTGGTATCAAATACAGCTGCATGCACCTGGCATTAATACTTATGGAGTTTCACTCCCTGGAGCGCCAGGGGTAATCATCGGCTTTAACCAAAAAACAGCCTGGGGTGTAACTAACGTTGCTGCTGATGTATTGGATTTTTATCAGATAAAATTTAAAGACGATTCGCATAAAGAATATTGGTATAATAATGCCTGGAAAGCCACAAAAACCAGGCTGGAAACAATAAAAATTCGTGGAGGTGCAGATGAAATCGATACCGTTTATTATACCCATCACGGACCAGTTGTTTACTTTCAAAAACCAAAATATGCCAGGGCAAATAATGTCCCTGTTGGAGATGCGTTAAGATGGATAGCTCACGATGAATCGAACGAGCTAATGACTTTCTACTACTTAAACAGAGGTAAAAACTACGATGATTATAGAAAAGCACTAACTTTTTACACTGCTCCTGCACAGAATTTCGTATTTGCAAGTGTAGATAACGATATCGCCATTACGCCAAATGGAAAGTTTCCGTTGAAATGGAAAGATCAGGGTAAATTTATTTTAGACGGAACCGACCCAGCTTACGACTGGCAAGGCTGGATACCCGCAGCACAAAATCCGACAGTTAAAAACCCACCTCGTGGTTTTGTAAGTTCGGCAAATCAATCTTCTACCGATAAAACATATCCCTATTACATAAACTGGGAGTTTGCACCTTACGAACGAGGCAAAAGAATTAACGATAGACTTGGCGCTATGAATAAAGCAACAGCTGACAGTATTCGTTTGATGCAAACCGATAACTACAGTATAATGGCAGAGAATTTAATGCCAGCCTTAATGCCTTTGGTTAATAACGAACAATTAAACGCAACTCAAAAAGAAGCTTTAAGCTATTTAACAAAATGGAATAAACGTTACGACGCGTATGAAATTGCCGCAAGCGTTTTCGAAATATGGACCAAACGTTTAAGTTTCGACATTTGGAATGATGAGTTTAACGTAGATGGAATTCCAATGCGTTACCCATCGAGAGACCGAACCGTTGAAATGATTTTGAAAGAAGCTAATGCGAAATGGTTTGATAATATTAATACGACGAAAAAAGAAACTCTAACAGATTTAGTTAATGAAGCTTTTAAGTATAGCTGCGACAGTTTAGAGCGCAGATTCGGACCAATTAATAAAGACTGGAACTGGTCGAATGTTAAACAAACAAATGTTCCGCATTTGGCTAAAATCCCTGGATTTGGTTCTAAAGTATTACAGATTGGTGGTGCTAAGAGTACAATTAATGCAATAAGCGAAACAAATGGCCCATCGTGGAGAATGGTTATCGAATTGGGCAAAACGCCTAAAGGTCACGGCGTTTATCCCGGCGGACAGTCAGGCAATCCAGGCAGCAAGTTCTACGATAATATGGTTGATACCTGGGCAAATGGCAAACTTTACGATTTGTTCTACATGCAAACGCCTGATGATAAATCAGGTACAATAATCTCTCGTTTAAAAATTTCTAAATAACTAAAAATGGTATTCATTGTTATATTAATAATCTGCTTTCTTTTACAAATGGTCGCACCATGGTGGGTAATCATCGTTATTTCTTTTGCAACCTGTGGCATAATCGGAAAAACTGGTAAAATTGCTTTCTGGCAATCTTTCTTTGCAATATTTCTACTTTGGATTGGCTATGCCTTGTTCAAAAGCTTACCTAACGATAATGTTCTTGCTAGCCGGGTTGCAGTGATGACAGGTGTAAAAATCTGGTGGATTTTACTTTTGGTTACTGGTCTGGTAAGTGGTTTGGTTGCCGGAATAAGCGGCTATTGTGGTTATCAATTTCGCATAACAATGCTGGTAAAAAAAACTGACGAAAAAATAGCATAAGGCTTTGTACTTTTGTGCTGTGAATTTATCCGCAGAAAACATTTTTTCCATTCAAAATATAGAGCAGTTTAGCGAACTGGCTTTGGCAACCTTTAAACATCAGGCTCTAAACTGTGCAGTTTATGCTGAGTACATTCATCATCTTCATATTAATATTGATGAAGTAAAAACTGTTAATCAAATTCCTTTTCTACCAATAAGCTTTTTTAAAACGCACGATGTTTTAAGCAATCAGAATCCAGTCGAAATCACTTTTAGCAGTTCTGGAACCACTGGAATGTCTCAAAGCAGTCATCAGGTTACAGATGTAAAACTTTATGAACAAAGTTATCTTCAAGCATTTAATCAATTTTATGGAAATACCGAGGATTACTGTTTTCTTGCTTTACTTCCTTCTTACCAACAACGTTCGGGTTCTTCGCTAATTTATATGGTTAACGATTTAATCGCTAAAAGTAAAAATGCACAAAGCGGTTATTTTCTTTACAACCACCAGGAGCTTTTTCAAACGTTAACTGATTTAAAATCAAAAAATCAAAAGACAGTTTTAATCGGTGTTACCTATGCCCTGCTTGATTTTATTGAACAATATAAAACCGATTTCCCTGAACTAATTGTAATGGAAACTGGTGGTATGAAAGGCAAACGTAAAGAAATGGTTCGCGAAGAACTGCATGAACAGCTTACTGCAGGTTTTGGCATTAAATCTATTCATAGTGAGTATGGTATGACGGAGCTCCTTTCTCAAGCTTATTCTTTGGGCGATGGTATTTTCAATTGCCCAAATTGGATGCAGGTTTTAATTCGCGATACGAATGACCCGCTATCCTTAATGCCTCGAGGAAGAACTGGTGGTTTAAACGTTATCGACTTAGCAAATGTTAATTCATGCTCTTTTATTGCTACGCAAGATTTAGGTAAAATTCATCCTGATGGAAGTTTTGAAGTTTTAGGCCGTTTTGATAATGCAGATATTAGAGGTTGTAATTTGTTAGTGCAGTAGTATGCAAATCATTAAATAAGCCATATTGTTTATCAGGAGGATGAGCCCGTTGTGTCAATTTCATAATTTCAATTCTTAGAAAAGATTTATAACGGTGAATTAAGTACGGTTAAAACAATTTAACTCATTATCAAAAACTTACAGAGCGTAAATTGAACTTTGATAATTCAATGCAACCAAACGCCTAAAAAAATCATCTACTAATAAATGCTCTATACCACAGCATTTATTAAATTAAAAAACATACATCTGAAACCAGTTTTTGGTCAATAATTTTATATAAATGAAAAAAATATTTAGTATATTTTTTATATTGAGTTTATCTCTTAGGCTGTGTGCGCAAAAAAAACTGACATCACAAGATAGTATTAAGGTTTTCTATGATGAACTTTTCGTGGCACTAAAGAGTGAATACTTACTTCGGAAAAGTGTTGATTGGCAAGTCGTTAAAACTGAAACTAAACAAAATTCAGCTCAATACACCGACTTTGAAAACTCGCTGAGTGAAATAAAAACATTGTTCGACAAAATAGGCGCAACCCATTGTGGTGTTTATTATAAGCAAAATAAATACGCCGCTACAGGAAAAAAAATATCTAAAGATGACTACAGTGCACAATGGGCTAAAAAGTATGCTACCAAACCAGTTTTTGAAGCTAAAGTGCTGAATGGAAAAATTGGTTATATTTTAATGCCTCGTATGGTATTTTTTGATATCAGTTCGAAAAACATACATAACATAGCGCAATCTTTATACGACCAAATAGCCGAAATTAAAACCAAAAATAAACTTGAAGGGTGGATTATTGATTTAAGATTTAATACGGGTGGAAACTCATGGCCCATGCTCCTCTCGTTATATGATTTTCTTGGAGATAATGAAATCGTTGGATCGCTTAATGAGAATAAAAAAATAAAAAGCAAAGTAACCTTATCAAAAGGAAGTTATATAGAAAACAATAAAACAGTGTCGTATATCAACCCAAAAGGAGAATTGCTAGACAAGGTAAAGGTAGCGGTGATTACTGGTGTGCTAACAGGAAGTTCAGGTGAGGTAACAGCGATAGCTTTTAAAGGTAGACCAAATACGACTTTTATTGGGGAAAATACTTTGGGATTTACAACAGGGAATTTTTCATGGCCACTTCCTTATGATGTTACCTTAGCTCTAACCAATTCGTATTATAGTGATAGAAATGGCAATCATTATGAAAAAATAATACCTGATGTGGCCGTTTCAAAATCAGATAATTTTGATGATTTACTTTTAGATAAGAACATTCAGGAGTCTATAAAATTTATAACGAAAAAAGGATAAATACGATTAGTTGTTACCTTAAAGATAATCTTCTGCGTTTTCAGCATAAAAAATGCCCCGAAAATTATCTGAAACTTTGGGGCATTTTTGTTATTAAAAGAATTATAATTTCTTAATCAGCAATCAATAGGAAATAATTTTTCTTTCCTTTCTGTACAACAATAAATTTATCATTTATTAAGTTTTCTGCATTGAAAACTTGATTCGCATCAGCAATCTTTTCTTTATTTACAGAAACACCACCACCTTGAATCAGCTTTTTCGTTTCTCCTTTTGATGAAAAAACAGTTGTTTTCTCTGCAAGTAATGTCGCTGCATCGAGCCCGGCTGTTAATTCAGTTTTCGAAATATTAAATTGAGGAATACCTTCGAACATTTCTAAGACCTGATTTGATGATAAGCTTTTTAAAAATTCTAAAGAACCATTACCAAATAAAAACTCCGAAGTTTTAATAGCTGTTTCTAAAGCTTCAGCCGAATGGGTTTTAATTGTAATATCTTCTGCCAGCGATTTTTGCAAAATCCTTAAATGCGGCGCAGCGTCGTGTTCAACTTCTAAAGCTTCAATTTCTTCTCTGGTTTTTAGCGTGAAAATCCTTATCCATTTCTTTACATCATCATCAGATGCATTTAACCAAAATTGGTAAAATTTGTATGGTGAAGTTTTCTCCGCATCTAACCAAACAGCACCGCTTTCTGTTTTCCCAAACTTGGTTCCATCGGCTTTTTTAATTAATTGAGTGGTAATTGCATAAGCTGTTCCCTGATCTTTTCTTCTAATTAATTCAGTTCCGGTTACAATATTCCCCCACTGATCGGAGCCTCCCATTTGCACCAAACAGTTTTCGTTTTTCCATAAATGGTAAAAATCGTAACCTTGTATTAACTGGTAGCAAAACTCGGTAAAAGATAGCCCGGAATCGCCTTCTAAACGTCTTTTCACACTGTCTTTTGCCATCATATAGTTTACAGTAATGTGCTTTCCAACATCGCGAATAAAGGTAAAAAGGTTCATATCCTTAAACCAATCTGCGTTATTAACCATTACCGCACCATTTCCGCCATCTTCAAATTTTAAAAATTTAGCCAATTGAGCTTTCATACCTTTCAGATTGTGCTCAATCATTTCTTCGGTTTGAAGGTTACGTTCATCAGATTTACCCGATGGATCGCCAACCATTCCTGTAGCACCACCAACTAAAGCAAAAGGTTTGTGACCTGCATTTTGGAAGTGAATTAACGTCATAATCTGTGTTAAATGGCCAACATGCAACGAATCGGCAGTTGGATCGAAACCAATATAACCAGAAGTCATGCCTTCATTTAACTTTTCTTCAGTATTTGGCATAATGTCGTGCAACATGCCTCTCCAACGTAACTCTTCAACAAAATTTGTCATGGTATAAAATTAATTGCGCAAAGATAGTTTTTTGAGTGTAAAGCTGAAAGACCAAACATTAGACAACAATACATCTATTTTTACCATAATCTTAAGCTTTGCTTCAGTACATATGAAAACTTTAAAACTATATTTACACCATGAATTTTCTCTCGCATTTTTACTTCGATAGATCAAATACCAATGCAAATATGGTTATGGGCGTTGTATTGCCCGATCTAATCAAAAATGCATCGAAGGAAGCCAACCTCTATCCTCAAAAAAACGAATTCTTATTTTTAGGTAATCCTGATGAAGAAGGATTGCTTGCAGGTTGGAAAAGACATCTCGCTGTGGATTTATTTTTTCATTCTTCTGAATTCTTTCTGGAGAAAACAGCAGCTTTAAAGCAACGCCTAATTCCTGTAGTTGAAAATACGCCAGTGAGGCCTTCATTCTTAGCGCATATTGGCCTTGAATTATTGCTAGATCATTTACTTATTGAACACAACCTAATACAGGTATACCATTTTTACGATAATTTACTCGCTGTTAACAGAGCATCGCTGAGCGATTTTCTTGAACATTGCAAAATCAAAAACCCCGAAATATTCTTTAAATTTCTAGATCAGTTTATCAGCAGTAAATACTTATTAAGTTATCAAAAGCTAGAAAATATAAGTTATGCCTTAAACAGAATCTGCATGCGTTTATGGCCTGAAACATTAGATGAAAAACAAATTAACCAGTTAACTATCCAGTTGGCTTTTTTTAAAGAAGCATTGGAAAAAGATTTCATTGATGTTTTTAATTACGTTGAAGCAAAACTTGTTTAAATGATTAATCTAAAATAATTAATCAATATGTTCTATCAAAAAGTATTTTAATTCTACAGGCCTTAAATTTACGCCAACAATTACTCCTTTATTATCTAGCAGGAAGTTACTTGGAAAAACTTTGATATTTATTTTATAAGTTTCAGTTCCATCCAAATCTAAATATTGTGGCCAGCTGTAAATAAAAAGAACAAGGTTAATGTATTTTTCAAAATTCTACATTTAGGTCCTTAAAACTTTAACACAAATTAACTTTTCTCTCTACATAGAAATTTTAGGCTAAGACTTTAATAATGTTTAAGTTGTAATTCAAGAAAAAAAGTTAACCGTTTTTTTGTTTCACCGAATCTGATAATCAATTCATCCTTTTTTTATCTTTGCTTTATGTCGCTATTTACCACAAAAGAAGAAATGGATGCCCTGGTTGCAGAATTAAACCAGCATAATTACAATTATTATGTTTTGGCCATGCCGACGATTGGCGATTATGAATTCGATAAAAAACTAAAACATCTTGCCGAATTAGAAGCTGCAAATCCGGATTTTGCAGACCCAAATTCTCCCACGCAAAGAGTAGGTGGCGATGTAACTAAAAACTTCATTACCGTTAAACATAAATACCCAATGCTCTCGTTGGGTAATACATATAACGAACAAGATTTAAGAGACTTCGATGAACGGATTCGAAAAGCAATTGGGGATAACTTTCAATATGTTTGCGAACTTAAATTTGATGGATTATCCATTAGTTTAACTTACGAGAATGGCAAATTATTGCGAGCTGTAACCCGTGGGGATGGAACACAGGGCGATGATGTAACGGCAAATGTTAAAACCATACACACCATCCCTCATCAAATAAAAAATAATACGGCCCCTGAGCATTTCGAAATTCGTGGGGAAATTTTTATGCACAAAGCCGCTTTTTTAAAACTAAATGCTGCACGCGAAGAGTTGGGCGAAATTCAGTATGCAAACCCTCGAAACTTTGCTTCGGGAACAATAAAAATGCAGGATAGTAAAGAAGTGGCAAAGCGTCCACTTGATGGCTTTATTTACTTTCTATATACTGATAAAAATGAATTCAAAACGCATTGGGATAGCCTAAATGCCGTAAAAGACTGGGGATTTCATGTTTGCGAACATAACCGTTTGGTGAATAGTATTGATGATGTATTGGCATTTATACAACAGTGGGAAGAGGAGCGTTTTAAGCTTAGCTATGATATTGATGGAATTGTAATTAAGGTAAACAGTTATGCACAACAAGGGGAACTAGGCTTTACAGCAAAATCACCACGTTGGGCAATTTCTTATAAATACAAGGCAGCAGAAGTAGAAACCATCCTTGAAAAAGTAACTTATCAGGTTGGCCGAACCGGCGCTGTTACACCGGTAGCAAATCTTAAACCTGTACAGCTTGCCGGCACGACAGTTAAACGGGCTACACTACACAATGCAAATGAAATTGAGCGTTTAGATTTACATGAAGGCGATACCGTTTTTGTAGAAAAAGGTGGCGAAATTATTCCAAAAATTATCAAAGTTAATTTAGATAAACGAAAACCTGATGCTGCCAAGGTTCACTATCTACATAATTGTCCCGAATGTGGAACAGAATTGATTAGAAAAGAAGGAGAAGCGGTACATTATTGTCCGAATGATGAAGGTTGCCCACCACAAATTGTAGGTAAAGTGCAGCATTTCATAGGTCGTAAAGCAATGAATATTGATGGCTTAGGCGATGAAACTATTGAAACCTTTTACAAAAGAGGACTGATTAATCATATTAGTGATTTATATACATTATATCAGAAATCTGATCAGCTAAAAGAAATCGAAAGATTTGGCGAACGCTCTATCGAAAACATGCTTGCAGGAATTGAAAAATCGAAACAAATGCCTTTTGAAAAGGTGTTATTTGGTTTAGGTATTCGATACGTTGGCGAAACGGTAGCCAAAAAACTAGCAGCAGGTGTTAAGAATATCGATAAACTAGCATCTGCTTCGTTGGAAGAGTTAATCGCGATTGATGAGATTGGACAACGAATAGCCGAGAGTATTGTTGAGTATTTTGGAAATTCGGAGCATTTAAAACAGATAGAATTATTAAAATTAGCCGGATTAGCATTCGAAATTGAAGAAAAGGTAATTACGCTTGATAGTGATACACTTATTGGAAAAACATTCGTAATTTCGGGCGTTTTTGAAAACTATAGTCGCGATGAACTGAAAGACCTAATTGAAGCAAATGGGGGGAAGATTTTAAGCAGTATTTCTGCTAAATTGAATTTCCTTGTGGCCGGAGATAATATGGGACCTTCAAAATTAGAAAAAGCGAAAAAACTAAATATCCCCATGATTAGCGATGTGGAACTTTTAGCGATGATAAAATGAAATAAGAGCGTGATTGAATGAATGATTGAGTGTTCCAGACATCCTATTATTTATTAATTCAAAATTCAATAATTAAAATATATAATGAACAAATTTCAGGGTACTGGGGTAGCGTTAGTTACACCCTTTAACACAGATGGATCAGTTGATTATAATGGTTTAAAAGACCTGATTAATCATTTGGTAGAAGGAGGAATAGATTACCTCGTTTCTTTAGGTACAACCGGCGAAACCGCTACAATGACTAAGGACGAGAAGAAGAAGGTGTGGGCCTATACTGCTGAAATTAACAATGACAGATTACCGCTTGTTGCGGGTATTGGAGGCAATAATACTTTGGCTGTTGCCGAAGACATTAAGAACTTTGATGCAACTGGTTACAGTGCAATATTATCTGTAAGCCCATACTATAATAAACCAACTCAGGAAGGAATTTATCAGCATTACAAATATTTAGCTGAAAGTTCTCCTTTGGATTTGATTTTATACAATGTTCCTGGTCGTACCATGAGCAATATGAGTCCGGAAACAACTTGCAGGCTTGCCCATGATTTTAAAAACATTATTGCAACCAAAGAAGCTTCCGGCAGCTTTGACCAGTTTAATCAAATCATGCGAGATAAACCGGAAGACTTCTTATTGATTTCTGGCGACGATCCCATTACTTTACCAATGATTGCGTTAGGTGCTTCTGGTATTATTTCAGTTATTGCAAATGCAGTTCCAAAGCAATTCTCAGAGATGGTTAATTTATGTCTTCAGGGTGATTTCAAATCCGCTACTCCCGCACATTTAGCTTTAGTAGAATTTACCCGTTTAGCCTTTGCAGAAGGAAACCCCGCCGGAATTAAGGCCGCTTTAAAGCATTTAGGTATTTGTGGAGATACAGTGAGATTACCTCTAATAAAAGCGTCTGCACAATTAGAGCGTTCAATTATTACTGAGCTTGAAAAATTAAGTCAGTTGGCTTAGCATTCAATATATAATAGGAAAAGGCTTTCAAAACAATTTTGAAAGCCTTTTTTATGATTTAAACAGGTCGCCATTACTTAAAAAGCATAGGTGCAAACGCTGATAGGTAATCACGCCAGTTAGACCAGGTATGCCCTCCTTCACTTTCCCTGTATTCGTACTTAAAATTCATTGCATCGAGTTTTTTTCTATAGTCACTCACATTTTTATATAGAAAATCTGTTTTGCCAATAGCAATCCAATAAAGTTTAAAGCCGTTCTTCTTCTGAGCTTCTAATTTCAAATCCAAGTCTTTATAAATGGGGCTTGCCGCATTTGAGGGTGGTAGAACAGCTGGAGAAAATAAGCCAACATAACCAAATGTATTCGGATAATTTGCCGAAATCCAAAGAGAATGAAATCCGCCCATTGATAAACCTGCGATAGCTCTGTCGGCCTTATTACGGCCAACACGGTAATTCTTCTCGGTAAATGCAATTATTTCTTTGAAATAGGTTTCCATATCGCCATTAAATACATCTGGAGTCATCATAATTGGTTTATATAAACCTTTTGAAGATTCGCCGGGAGCCGCTGTATTACTGGTGTGGCCATTTGTCATAACTACAATCATTGGTTTGGCCTTTCCAGAAGCAATAAGATTATCCAATATCTGAGAAGCTCTACCTAATTGCATCCAGGCCTCTTCATCACCTCCAACTCCATGAAGTAGGTATAACACAGGGTAATTCGCCTTCGATGATTCATAACCTGGCGGTGTGTAAACCGTAAGCCGACGGTTTACCTTAAGTCCTGCAGATTCATACCAACGCTTCGCAACCGTACCGTGCGGCACATCATTTACCATATATAAATCAGCTTTGCCAGCTCCGGCTAAAAATACATTTACAACAGAAGATACGTCCCTTATCAGGTATACATTATTGGGGTCGCGTATTTTTAAACCATCAACAATAAAACTGTAACTATACAATTCTGATGGTAAAACTTGTGAAGTGAAGGCCCAGATACTATCTGCACCTAATTTCATTTGTTCAACAGCTGGTCCAGTTCCTTTGGCAATTAAAAAATCACCTTGTATCTCAACTTTTTTTGCATTTGGAGCTTTGAGCCTGAAGGTAAAAGTTCCATCCGTATTTGTTTGAGGAGAGATAATTTCTTTCTGACGCCCAAAATTGAGATTCTCTTGTGCATAAACTAATTGAGCACTCAAGAAAAAAACTATAATAAGAATTTTGTTCATAGGGAGAATTTGCTTTTTCTAAAGATATAAAATATTCGTTAGCAAATTTTTAGATAAAAAACGTATACACTTTTAGCATACGCAAACAACTAGGCATTTTAATTTAGTAACCCTGTTTTTATTGTTTTTATCTTTCTAACATACTCGAATCGCTTAGCGCCACACAATAAAATGAAACCTGGAAACTAAATTTCTAAATTATTCGCTGACCGAATTTTGATTCAGCAAAATATGGCTAAGGATAACTTAGAGAAAAACTTATGCTGTAAACAAAAAATTACGATTAAAATAAACCTGAAAATCAGCAACATAATTCAAAAATCAAGTCATTTAATAAAAAAAGCTGAAATGTGGTTAATTAATTTATGACGGGCATTATTATTGAATTGAATTTTACACACACAAATTAAACACAATATAAAAAAATTAGTATTCATCTGTCTTCTGGCAGTTGCAGCTATGAGCTACAAATCAGTCGCTTTTAATGAGCCAACTTTCGCAATCGGAATGACTGAAGCGAAATTTAAACAAGACAACCAAAGAGCAGAGCTAGTGTTATCTGGAGATGATGGCACAAATATCTACCGAACGATAAGCACCAGTTGGAGACCAGTACCAGAACCTTACTCATTTTTTTATTTTTATCAGGGTAAGTTAAGTCGGTTTATTAAATCCGATAAGATCGATGATTACAAATTTATAAGAAAAAAAAGGGGCCGTATCATAATTTAATTTTATGATACGGCCCCCTTTTTTTTTGCTTTGTATTTTACGTCTTTGTCCATTGGCTATTTCGGTTTCAGCAATCGATATTTTCTAAAAGATGAAGAAAAGTGCCTTTTTAGGCTACTTTTTTCCTTATGTTATGTGCAATTGCCAATAAACCCCA
>NZ_JBHSBY010000105.1:0-25696 GCF_042650905.1 Pedobacter jamesrossensis
AATATCAAATGACATAAAAAAAATAAAGCGGATGAAGAGTTCAGAACTCATTCATCCGCTTTGCAAAAACAAACTATTTTAAGTCCACTTTTTCAGTGCCCTCATAAAACACCAGGAGTTTTTCGTTATTAAAAATACTCTTTTTAAAATCTAACGCCAAAAGTTAAAAATACGTTATCTGCACTGTTTTTTAAATTAGCTGTCGGACCAGCGCCAGTAAAACTATAATCAGGATAATCTGAAGATATTGTATATGGTGAGTTTGTAGAATCCCATTTTGTATGTCTGTAAGTCACATCCAAAGAATAATTATCAAAACGATAACCTAAACCACCACTATATGATTGTGTGGTAAAATCTAAGTTTTTATATGGAGAACCAGAGTACGAATACCCACCTCTAACCATAAATTGATCTACAACTTTTAGTTCTAAACCAGCTCTATAGTTAAAGTTTCCTTTGTAAAGTGCTGCAATATCTCGGTTAGTGTTGGTTTCTTCTGTTGCAAAATTTGATGAAAAATGAATACTGCTGTAATCAACATATTCTACATCGGCAGTAATTAAACCACTGTTTCCTAAAATATATGCAGCTCCACCACTAACTTTATAAGGCGTTCTTAAACTGTATTCGGAGTTATAACTTGATAATGGATTGGTGTATTCAGGGATAGTTGTACCATCTGCTCTTTTAAATTTGGTATTTAAATTTTCAGAAAAGTTATCGGTTAAGCTATACCACGTTGGTGTTGTGAAATTTAATCCTAATCTCAATTCATTAACTGGCTTATAGATTAAACCTAGCTTAGCATTAATACCATTACCTTTTGTTTGTTGAATAGAATTGTATCCAAAACTGTAGGTTCCATTTACAAAAACTGGGTCTTGATCAGTATAAGTTAAATTATTTCCGTTTTCGGTGTAAGCTAAATCAGAAGTATAGTTAACATTGGTTAAGCCTAAAGATACACCCAAATATAGTTTATTGCCATAATTACCAGCCATTCCAATATTTACTTCAGATTGAGAACCTGAACGAGTTATGATGTTTTGCTGATTATTATTTAAAGCAGTAGTAGGGAAATAGCCGCTAGGATCGTATTCGATAAGAAAATTACTATAAGCCATGTCTTCTAATGAACCGACAGTTAAGTTAGCTGGTGCTGTATTAGCAGCAATATCTGCAAAATAATCGGCCATCGAACTTTTTGCATTTTTCCCTCCGTAAGTAATACTTTGGTTAAAATTATTTGTTTTATTATAACCTATGCCGAAGTTTACGCTAACCCAACCATTGTTTAGATCTGAACCTTTAGTCTTATTAACAGGCGAATAGAATACGGCGCCAACTTGGTTTATCCCAGCTTTACTTTTACTTGTTGATAGGTTATTCCCTAAATATTCAGAACCAACCTTAAAGTTGTTGAATTCAGGAGTAAAAGTGAATTCTGATTTTGTAAAAAAACCTAACCCCGCAGGATTACCAGATAGAGAACTAATATCTCCTCCTAATGCAGTTTGGGCGCCGCCTAAACCTTTAAATCGAGCTGTTGCACCCTGTTCTGGTTGAGAGAAACGTAGCGCATCACTTGTGTACTGGGCATATAAAGAATTGCTGGCAAGAACTATCCCTGCCACAATAAAAATTGATCTGAGTTTCATTTTATAGAATGTGTGTATGTGCTAAATTATCTTCCTCCGCCTCTGGTTGGTCTTCCACCGCCACCTCCGCCGCCGCTCGAACTACCGCCGCCGCTACTTCCTGATGATTGAGCAGGAGGGCTGTAACTTCCGCGATCTGGTCTGCTTGATGGCTGAACCTGTTGTGTTTGAGGTTGTGGTCTGTAACTGTCATCACGAGATGGTCTTGAACTTACACGTCCTTGGCCATTATTTACCGATGAACCATTACTTCCGTTCGACCATCTTTCTGGTCTACCAGAATTATTTGTTGAAACTGAAGGTCTGCCATAATTGCCACTTATAGGCGCATTTCTGGAACCCGTGCTTCCGTAAGAACCACGGTTGTCGCTTTCTCTGTTTGGTCTTGGTCTGTTATTTCTGTTGGTATAAGCACCTCCAAAGCCGCCACCGTAGTAGCCACCTCCATATCCGAAACCTCCGCCATAATATCCGCCGCCCCAACCGAAACGGTCGTAATAAGAGTTAAAGCCCCAACCAGAATACCATGGGTTATATCCGAAGTAACCAAAATTATAAGGATTATTCCAAATGCTTCCGTAACCAAATCCGCCACCCCAGCCAAATCCACCACCGAATCCGCTGTTCCAGCCTAAACCATAACCACTATTCCAGCCACCAACACCATAACCCAAAAAGTTAGTATTGCCATAGCTGTTTCCATAGTAATAGTTATCGTAGTAAGGGTCGTAATATCCTCTAAAACTGTAACCATTAGAAAAACGACTTATTCTTGAAGAGTAGTCCATATCATAATATGGGTTGCTCGTTCCATAATATTCGTCATATTCCTGGTCATTTTGCGAATATTGTTGTTGCTGTGGTGCGGGAGCACGATATTCTACTTCCCTGGCCTTAGCCGTTGTATTGTAAACATCATCACTGGCATTAGTTTGAGCCAATTTTGATGTCGAGCATGAAGCAACCAACCCGGCAGCTGCTATCATTACGATGGGTAGAAATTTAATTGGTTTCATTGTGTTTATATTTAGTTGTGTGTGTCAAAATTTGTAATAATTATCAATTTGAATGTAATCACTTTAGTCGATAATCGTTTTGTAGGCATAAATTTATAAATTTGTGGCTTAATTTCACATTATTTAACATACAATTTACGTTCCAAATACATAACATGAGCAAAGAAATTACAAGCAGGGCAGCAGATTATTCACAATGGTATAACGATATCGTATTAAAGGCCGATTTAGCAGAGCATTCTGCTGTACGTGGTTGTATGGTTATTAAGCCGAATGGCTATGCTATTTGGGAAAAAATGCAGGCTGTTTTAGACAAAATGTTTAAAGATACAGGTCATCAAAATGCCTATTTTCCTTTGTTCATTCCTAAGTCATTTTTTTCTAAAGAAGCATCTCACGTAGAAGGCTTTGCAACAGAATGCGCCGTTGTAACACATTATCGTTTAAAGAATGATGGTAATGGAAATATTGTTGTAGATGAAACTGCAAAATTAGAAGAAGAGTTAATTGTTCGCCCAACTTCTGAAACCATCATTTGGAACACCTATAGAGGCTGGATTCAGTCTTATCGCGATTTACCTATTTTAATTAACCAATGGGCGAATGTTGTACGTTGGGAAATGCGTACCCGTTTATTTTTACGTACTGCTGAGTTTTTATGGCAAGAAGGGCATACTGCTCATGCAACATCGCAAGAGGCGATTGAAGAAACAGAACGTATGCTTCATATTTATGCAGATTTTGCCGAAAACTGGTTAGCAGTTCCGGTTATTCGTGGTAGAAAAACAGCTAACGAACGTTTCGCTGGTGCTTTAGATACTTATTGTATTGAAGCTTTAATGCAAGATGGTAAAGCATTGCAAGCCGGAACCTCACACTTTTTAGGGCAAAATTTTGCTAAGGCTTTTGATGTTAAATTCACTGGGAAAGATGGTAAATTAGACCACGTTTGGGCTTCATCTTGGGGCGTATCTACTCGTTTAATGGGCGCTTTAATTATGGCACATAGCGACGATTCTGGTTTAATTATCCCACCAAAACTAGCACCAATACAAGTTGTTATTGTTCCGATTTATAAAGGTGATGAAGATTTAGCTAAAATTACAGCTTATGTTAATGAGTTAACAATGAGGCTTAAAGGCTTAGGCGTTTCATTTAAATATGATGATAGAGATACGCAACGCCCAGGGTTTAAATTTGCAGATTACGAATTAAAAGGTGTGCCAATCCGTATCGCTATCGGCGGCCGCGATTTAGAAAATAAAACAGTAGAAATTGCTCGTAGAGATACAAAATTAAAGCAAACAGTTCTGCAAGAAGGATTGGATATTTACATCATTAAATTGTTAGAAGATATTCAAACCAGTATGTATAATAAAGCTTTAGCTTACAGAGATGAACATATCACTGAAGCAAATAGTTATGAGGAATTTAAAACCTTGCTTGATGAAAAAGCAGGTTTCATTTCTGCCCATTGGGATGGAACCCCTGAAACAGAGCAAAAAATTAAAGAAGAAACCAAAGCAACCATTCGTTGTATTCCTTTAGATAATAAATTAGAAGATGGTATCTGCATTTATTCCGGTAAACCATCAACGCAAAGGGTGTTGTTTGCAAGGGCTTACTAACGTGATACTATAAATGAAATATTAATGTAAAAAGGTCGAGTTAAGATGATGTACTAAAAATCTTATATCGATACTTGATACTCACATCTCGATACTATTAAAATGAAATTCGCAACAAAAGCTATACATGCAGGTCAGGAACCTGATCCAACAACTGGTGCAGTAATGACACCAATATATCAAACCTCTACTTACTGGCAAAAATCGCCCGGAGATAATAAAGGCTATGAATATTCAAGAGGAACAAACCCAACTCGTAAGGCTTTAGAAGATTGTCTTGCAGCTTTAGAAAATGCAAAATATGGTTTAGCCTTTTCAAGTGGAATGGGGGCTACTGATGCAGTTTTAAAATTATTACAACCTGGCGATGAAGTAATTACTGGAAATGATTTATACGGTGGTTCTTATCGGATCTTTACAAAGATTTTTTCAAAATACGGCATCAAATTCCACTTTTTAGATTTATCAAAACCAGAGAATATGTTGCCTTATATCAATGATAAAACTAAATTGGTTTGGATTGAGACACCAACAAATCCAACTATGCAGGTTATTGATATTGAGGGTGTTGCTAAAATTACTAAAGAGAAAAATCTAATTTTAACGGTTGATAATACTTTCGCATCCCCATATTTACAAAACCCAATTGATTTAGGTGCTGATATAGTAATGCATTCGGTTACTAAATATATTGGCGGCCACTCAGATGTTGTAATGGGTGCATTAGTTACAAGCGATGAGCAACTATATAAAGACCTTTGGTTTATTTATAATGCTTGTGGAGCAACTCCCGGACCTCAAGATTCTTTCTTGGTTTTAAGGGGGATTAAAACATTGCATCTTCGTATGAAAGCGCATTGCGAAAACGGAGAAAAAATTGCTCAGTATTTAAAAACTCATCCAAAGGTTGATAAAATTTATTGGCCAGGTTTTGAGGATCACCCTAATCATGATATTGCTAAAAAGCAAATGCGTGGTTTTGGTGGTATGATTTCGATTACTTTGAAAGGTGCAGATTTGCAAGAAACTTTCAGAGTTTCTTCGAACTTTAAAGTTTTTACTTTAGCAGAATCTTTGGGTGGCGTAGAATCATTAATTAATCATCCCGCTACAATGACACACGGGTCTATCCCTAAAGAAGAACGTGAAAAAGTAGGTGTTACTGATAATTTATTACGTTTAAGTGTTGGTGTTGAAGATATAGACGATCTACTCGAAGATTTAGAGAACGCATTAAAATAAAATATTAATTTTCCTTAATCCGACGATTAAATGGTTATTGCTATTCAATCGTCGGATTTATTTTTTAAAAACAAATGGATTTTTTAGATCTTAAAAATTTTCTTGATGCTAAAGTTGAGCAATATAATAAGCCCGATTTTATTGAGAATGATCCAATTTGCATTCCACATTTATTTAACCAAAAACAAGATATCGAAATTGCAGGCTTTTTTGCTGCTGTTTTAGCCTGGGGACAACGTAAAACAATCATAAATAAATGTAAAGAACTTTTAAATCGTATGGATAATGTACCCTACGATTTTGTTTTAAACCACACGGATGAAGATTTAAAAAAGCTCTTAAACTTTAAACATAGAACATTTAACGATACTGATTTACTGTATTTCATTTCCTTTTTTAAATTTCATTACACCCATCACGATAGTTTAGAAAAAGCTTTTATACCTAGCGAAAATGTTTTTTTAGATGATTACTATGAAGCCGCCCCAGTCGTTAATACAATAGTTAATTCTTCTGATGTCTGTTTCCAATCACAAACAAACTTCAATATCGAACAAGCTTTAAACCATTTTAGAAGATATTTTTTCTCTCTCGAAGATTTCCCACATCGTACAAAAAAACACATTTCATCTCCTCAGCAAAAATCTACTTGTAAGCGTTTAAATATGTTTTTACGCTGGATGGTTAGGTTTGATAATAAGAGTGTAGATTTTGGTATATGGAATATTTTAAAACCAGCTCATTTAATTTGCCCATGCGATGTACACGTAGATAGGGTAGGGCGTTTACTGGGCTTAATTAACCGCAAGCAAACAGACTGGCTTACCGCTATAGAATTAACTAAAAATTTAAGGGCTTTTGATAGTGGTGATCCTGTGAAATATGATTTTGCACTTTTTGGATTAGGTGTAGAGAAAATACTATAAAAAAAGTTCTTTTACACTGTATTTAAAGCAAAATAACTTCTTTTTTTAAATCTATCTTGCTATACTTACATGTAAATATGTTTAACCAAACAAAATCTTCCGGCACTACTTTACCTTTAAAAAAAATATGCTTGCAGTTAATTTATCAGAAGAAGATAAGTGGAAAAAATATAATAATTTTTCTCCCATAATTTCAGTTTTTAAGCAATTTCATCCACTTAATAGTGATATTGAACAGCATATCAATCTGCATACCTTTCCTGTAAGTTTTAAAAAAAATAAATTTCTTATCTCTCCTATAGATCGTAATTTGTATCTTTTCTTAATTATTAAGGGAGTTGTTAGAGGGTATATTAAAGATGGTAAAACCGAAATTACAACATGGATAGCCAAAGAAAATGAAATTGTTGGTACCATTCGTAATTTATGGCTTCATGGAGATTCAGAAGAATATCTTCAGGCAATCGAAGATGTTGAATTGATTGCTATTCCACACGTACTTTCTGATTATTTATATGATAATTTTCCAGAAGCAAATATTGTAGGGCGTAAAATGATGGAATTGTATTATAGATCTGCAGAAGAACGAGCTTACTTATGCCGTATATCTTCTGCCGAAAAGAGATATAAAAGATTTTTAGTTTCTTTTCCCAATTTAATAAATAGAGTATCTTTGAAATACATCGCATCTTTTCTTGCAGTAAGGCTCGAAACCTTAAGCCGTATTCGTGCTAAAATGTAATTGCTAAATAACATTTTCTCTTTTGCAATGAGATAATATTCACTAAAGATGTCTGGTTTTTTAAGCTTGATATTATAATGATGTACTGTTTAACTTTGAGAAGCTTTTTGTGCAAAATCTCATTAAAAATTGTTAGGTATAAAAGAAAGGTAAATGAAAATAAACACGTTTTTTAGTTGTTTTAAATTAAAGTTTAATAAACTAATTTTGATTCTTTACAGAAGTTAAGATTTTTTGTTGGATGTTTAAAAATAGCTTAATGTTATTTTTATTTTTAAATACCTGTATTTCAGATGCTTGTTTTTGGTTTGATGACAAATGTCAATTACATTTTGAATATTCTAAATATTAAAAATGTAATTTATTTTAAACATATTTAATTATATATGTACATTTACGAATACAAACTGAAGAAACTAAAAAGTCCAATTGCGAAATTGAAAACTACTGTGTCGTAATGAACTAATTATTGCCAAATTCATCCTCAATATCCAAACAATGAAAGCAAAAAATACCGTAAGTACTTTTTCTGTGCTTATTGCCGATGATCATGAGATCATTCGCCGAGGTTTAAAAAATCTCATTTCTGATTACTGGGCTGGTGTTCAGATTCTTAACGCCTCTACTATGGAGCAGGCTTTAATTGAAGTCGCAAAATCGCCAAGCTTAATTATTATAGATGTAAATCTACCTGGAGGTAATAATTTAAAGGTAATCGATCAAATTAAACTTGTGCAGCCTAACGCTAAAATTTTAGTGTTTTCATCTCTTAATGAAAATATTTATGCTGTTCCATATTTAAAATCAGGTGCATCTGGCTATTTAACCAAGAATGCAGAAGAATCTGAAATCGTTACTGCAATTACTACAATACTGGCAGGAAGCAGATATTCAAGCAGAAATGTGAAAGAGAATATGTTCAATAGTATTTTAGGTAACGATGCAGATAATCCTTTTACCAAGTTATCTGGCAGAGAGTTAGAAGTTGCAGAATTACTAACTAAAGGTATTGGTGTTTTAGAAATTTCGAATCAGTTAAAATTACAAATGGGTACTGTAAGTACTTATAAATTAAGACTTTTTCAAAAACTTAAAATAAAAAGTATAATTGAGTTAGCTGAAAAAATGAGTATTTACGAAAAATAGGATTTGCTTTTTAAAGAAATAAAAAAAGAGACTGCATCATAGTGAAGTGTACCTAAAAGGTTAGACACTATTTGGGTAGCACTTCATAAACCATGTTCAGTCTCTTTTTTCTTAAAGCCCAATCAGTTGAAGGACATTTTTGATATCTGTTTTTTACAGCGCAATTTAAGTTAGCTCCTATCTTATTGCTTTTTATTTTTATTCGTGGTGCCAACACTTTCTTCGCCAGATTCATTTGGTGTAGTGCCAGCCTGACCGTATTTATCTGATGCGCCTTTTCCATTTTGGTCAAAACTAGCTTTTTCCTTAGCTGTTCCTGACTTCTTCGAATTTTCTTCGATCTTAGAATGTTTATTTTCCATAATTTATTTTTACCTATAAAACAGTATAAGCAAATAAAAAGTTTTTTTAATAAAACTAAAAATGTTAGTATTTTGTTAGTAATATAATTTTAATTAAAATTAATAACTAATTATTTTAGTATAAATTTGTTTTTTAATTGTTTAGGTTATGCAAAAGGATAAACAAATTATTCACATGGATCAGGATGCTTTTTTTGTGTCTGTAGAATTAAGAAAAAATCCTAAACTTATTGGAAAACCTGTTATTGTAGGTGGGAATTCTGATAGGGGTGTAGTTACTTCTTGTAGTTACGAGGCTCGTAAATTTGGCATTCATGCAGCAATGCCAGGTAGAACAGCTAAATTACTATGTCCGGAAGCAATTTTTTTAAAAGGAAATATAGATGAATATTCAAAAGCATCACATGAGATTACTGAAATTATAGCACAACGGGTACCTTTATTTGAAAAGGCAAGTATTGATGAACACTATATCGATATGACGGGTATGGATAGGTTTTTTGGCTGTATGAAGTTTGCTTCGGAATTAAGGCAAACAATTATTAGAGAAATGAAACTACCTATTTCCTTTGGATTATCTGTTAATAAAACTGTTGCCAAAGTAGTTACGAATGAGTGTAAACCCAATGGTGAACGAGAAATTCCATTTCCAGAGGTTCGGCCATTTTTAAATCCGTTATCTGTACACAAAATTCCGGGTATAGGGCAGGTTACCTACCGGAAGCTAAGCGAAATGGGGGTTCGGAAAATTGAAACCCTTGCCGAAATTCCGCAAGAATTAATGTTTAAAATTTTGGGAGAACATGGCTTAAGCCTTTGGCAAAAGGCTCATGGAATAGATCTTTCTCCCGTTGTTCCTTACCGCGAAAGAAAATCAATTGGTACACAAACTACCTTTGAAAATGATAGCATGGATATTAATAAAATGAAAGCTATACTAACGGGTATGGTTACTAATTTAACCTTCGAATTGAGGAGCCAGGAAAAGCTTACCGCATGTATTACAGTTACAATCCGTTATGCAAATTTCGAAACGGTAACGCAACAAGCCCGAATCCCTTACACCGCATTAGATTCTTTTCTGATTACTAAAGCGCATGATTTGTTTAAAAAATTATATAGTAAAAGGATGTTATTGAGATTGATTGGGGTTAAACTTTCTCATTTGGTAAGTGGCTTTGAACAAATCGGTTTGTATCATACCTCAGAAGTAGAGTATGGTTTATATCAGGCAATGGATAAAGTTAGACAGAGTTATGGTGTAGAATCGGTTGTTAAAGCTTGTATTGTAAATAAACCGCAAAAAGACGATAACGGAAAAGTTATCAAGTACAATCCAAGAAAAAAACAAGTAGAGGGAAATAAAGAAGAAGAACGGAAAAAATCCAGAATAAGAACATTTATAAATTCTGATGTTTCATCTGTAAACAAACCAACCGACAGCTAGCAATATGTTTCTGAATGTGCATTCATCATATAGTTTAAAATATGGTACAATGGATATTTCAACCATTATAGCGCAAGCACGTGCTTTAAACATTCATCAATTGGTGCTAACAGATATTAATAACTCTACCGGAGCTACAGAGTTTATTCGGGAATGCACAAAACAAGGTATTTTTAAAGAAGCAGATGATGTGCAAAAAGGTAATATTCCCTACCAGTTGAAACCCGTTACGGGTATAGAATTTAGAAAAGATGAAAAACTACTTTATTTAGGTATTGCGAGGAACAAGGAAGGAATGCGGGAACTGAACGAGTTTTTGAGTTATCATAACATTCAAAATATTCCATTGCCTGATGATGCTCCGAATTTCAAAAATGTATTTATAATTTATCCTTTCTCTAAAGGTTTTAATAAAACATTAGCTTCTTATGAATTTGTGGGTATTCGAAATAAGCAACTAAACCATCTTTATAAACACCCGCTACTTCAGCAAAAGGATAAATTAGTTGTTTTGCATCCAGTTACCATTACCGATAAAATTACGTATAGATTGCATGAATACTTACGGGCAATTGACTTGAATACACTTTTAAGCAAAGTGCCAGATGAGTTTAAATGTTCGAGAGATGAATTTTTCGTTTCAGAAGATGATTTGAAAAAGTATTTTGATGATTATCCGTTTATTTTAAATAATACACAAAAATTAATAAACGATTGCGATTTGTCAGCATATTTTGAGCCTGTAATTCAATCTAAAAATAGATTTGCTTATACAAGAGAAGGAGCAGATTTCGACAAAGTTTTGTTAAGACGAATAGCTTATAAGGGGTTAGAATATCGATATGGAAAAAATAACCCAGTTGCATTAGAGCGATTAGAAAAAGAGTTACGGATAATCGAATTCAAAAAATACTGTGCTTACTTTTTAATTACCTTCGATATTGTTCGGTATGCAATGGGTAAATGTAAATTTTACCATGTTGGGCGTGGTTCTGGTGCAAATAGTATTGTGGCTTATTGTTTACGCATAACAGATGTAGATCCCATCGACCTCGATTTGTATTTCGAACGTTTTTTGCACGAGAAAAGAACAAGTCCGCCTGATTTTGATATTGATTTTGCATGGGATGAACGCGAAACCATTCAGAAATATATTTTTAAAAAATATCCGTTAGGGCATGTTGCGTTTTTAGGAACCATGAGTACTTTTAAAGACAGGGCAATTATTCGCGAAATTGGAAAGGTTTTGGGTTTAGCAAAAGATGAAATCGATAGCTTCAGCGATCCTACCAGAGAATGGTTGAATTTACAGAACCTGACTTATAAAAAAATAAAACTTGTGCACAGTATGATGAGGGAAATGCCAAATCAACGTTCAATTCATGCTGGCGGAATTTTAATTTCCGAAGAACCCATAACTTATTATACAGCTTTAGATTTACCTCCAAAAGGGTATCCAACGGTGCAGTGGGATATGTACGAAGCCGAATTAATTGGTTATGAAAAGTTCGATATTTTAAGCCAGAGAGGTATTGGGCATATTCGCGAGGCTGTTCAGCTAATCGAAAAAAATAAAGGAGATGTTGTTGATATACATGATTTTAAAACTTTTAAAGACGATCCAAAATTAAATGAAATTTTAAAAGAAGGACAACCAATAGGCTGTTTTTATATCGAATCGCCAGCAATGCGACAGCTACTTAAAAAGCTTAAATGTGATAACTATTTAACTTTAGTTGCTGCAAGCTCAATTATTAGGCCTGGGGTTGCTAGTTCTGGAATGATGAAAGCCTTTATCGAACGTTATCATGCACCCGATAAGGTTGTGTACTTATGTGAGGAGATGAAAGAGCAACTTAAGGAAACCTATGGTGTTATGGTTTACCAGGAAGACGTGATTAAGGTTTGTCATTATTTTGCAGGTTTAGACCTTGCAGATTCAGATATTTTACGCAAAGCGATGAGTGGAAAATATCGTTCAAAACTGGCTTTTGATGAACTGGTTAACAAATTTTTTATATCAGCAAGAGCGCAGGGGCATTCTGAAGAACTTATCCAAGAAGTTTGGCGACAAATTTCTTCTTTTGCAGGTTATAGTTTTTCTAAAGCACATTCTGCTTCATTTGCTGTAGAAAGTTACCAAAGTTTATTTCTTAAAACCTATTACCCTAAAGAGTTTATGGTTGCTGTATTAAACAATTATGGGGGCTTTTATACTAGATGGGTTTATGTTCATGAACTTCAAAAAACGGGGGCTAAAGTCCATTTACCTTGCGTAAATAAAAGTGATGATGTGGTAAATATAAAGGATAATGATGCTTATTTGGGTTTTATTGGTGTACAAGGTTTAGAAAATAAGTTTATCGAAATTATTCCTGCCGAACGAAGAAAAAATGGCGACTATTTAGATTTGGAGCAGTTTGTAAAACGTACTCAAATTACTTTAGAACAGTGTATTTTGTTAATCAGGCTATGTGCTTTAAGATTTACCGGAAAAGATAAAAAAACTTTATTATGGGATATTTATACCTATTTGGGGCATAAAAAAAAGAAACTGAATCATGCCGAATTATTTAATTCAGAACATAAATCTTACAGCTTACCGGAATTAGAAAACTCGCAAATCGAAGATGCTTATAATGAGTTGGAACTTTTAGGATATCCCTTAAATTTTAACATGTTCGACTTTTTGAAAACAAATTATCGTGGCGATGTAATGGCTGCCGATTTGCATAATCATGTTGGTAAAACAGTAAAGATGGTTGGTAATTATGTTTGCGAAAAAACGGTTCATACAATTAAAAATACTAAAATGTGGTTTGGTACTTTTTTAGATGCAAACGGCGATTTTTTTGATACCACACACTTCCCAAACACTACGCCGATGTATCCTTTTAAAGGGAAAGGATGTTATCTTATTTTAGGGAAGGTTGTTGAGGATTTCAATTTTCCGAGCATAGAGGTTTTAAAATTTGCGAAGTTGGATATATATATGAATCCTGTAGCTGTTGATTAATAAAAAGTAATCATGAGCCGAATAGCAATTTATTCGGCTCATGATTTAGCTATTTTATGAGCCAAATAAATCGTATATTCGGCTCATGCAATATAATTGGGAACAATCGGATTGGCCAAATTTTAAGTTTTCTATTAAAAGAATTGAAGATAAGCTTTATGATTTTGCTCAGCAAACCGGAGAAGTAAATGCTTTATTAAAAGCATTGCCCAAAGATATTAGACAAGAAACTTTACTGGAGATGATTCTATCTGAAGCAATAAAAACATCAGCAATAGAAGGCGAATTTTTGAGTAGGGAAGATGTAATGTCATCCATCAAAAATAATTTAGGATTAAACAAAACGCCCGAAATAATTAGCGATAGGAGAGCGTCGGGTGTTGCTGATCTAATGATAGATGTTAGAAATGGTTTTGAGAAGCAATTAGATGAGGAAACTTTGTACCGATGGCATAAACTCTTATTAGGAGAAAGTAATCATATTAATACTGGCGTTTGGAGAAAAAGTGATGAACCGATGAGGATTGTTTCTGGAAATTTAAGCAACGAAGAAGTTCATTTTGAAGCGCCTCCTTCATCTAAAGTTCCTAAAGAAATGAAAAATTTTGTTCTTTGGTTTAATGAAAGTATGCCTAATGGTTCGCAAGAAATTAAGGATCCAGTAATTAGAGCAGGAATTGCTCATTTATATTTTGAAAGTATTCATCCTTTTGAAGATGGAAATGGACGTATTGGTAGAGCGATTGCAGAAAAAGCTTTATCCCAAACTTTAGGGCGTCCTGTAATGCTCAGCCTTTCAGGAGTGATAGGTAAAAATAAGAATGCTTATTATAAGGCTTTAAAGAATGCTCAAAAAAATAATGAGGTATCTAGCTGGATCGAATACTTTGTAGAAACCGCATTAAATGCTCAAATTAATGCAAAACTGGCAATAGATTTTACACTGGATAAAATTAAAACATTTGATTATTTTAAAGATAAGCTAAACGAGAGACAAAAGAAGGCATTGCATAAAATGTATAGTTTTGGTTCGGATGGCTTTAAAGGTGGAATGACTGCGAAGAAATATATCTCTATTAATAAAATTTCAAAAGCAACTGCTACGAGAGATTTACAAGAGTTGGAGCAATTGGGTATTTTAATTTCTAAAGGTGGCGGTAGGAGTATACATTATATTTTAAAAAATAATATTGATGATTCACTTTAATGCTGAAATAGAACAGTTCGAACAAATGGGTGAAAAAACTGGCTGGAGTTATGTTTTTATCCCTGCTTCATTAGCTAATCAAATTAAAGCCAACTGTAAAACAAGTTTTAGGATAAAAGGTAAGATTGATAATGTTGAAATTAATGGCATGGCAACTGTTCCGATGGGAGAAGGCGATTTTATTATTGCGTTAAAAAGAGAGCTACGTAAAAAACTAAAAAAGGAAGCTGGTAATTCTGTAAAACTTTACCTGGAAGAAGATAAAGATTTTAAAATTGATATGCCTGAAGATTTAGAAATATGTTTGTTTCAAGAAGAAGGACTGATTGAACAATTTTTATCAATGCCCAAATCACATCAAAATTATTTTATCAATTGGTTAAATACGGCTAAAACAGAACCTACACGTACGAAAAGATTGGTAATGATTGTAAATGCAATGTACAAAAAACAAGATTTTGGTTTGATGATTAGAGAAAATAAGATAAATAAGTGATTATCTTGGATAGCTTCTAAACCAGCTATTAACTTTCATTTGAATAACACCTAGAAAAGCCTCTCTAAAAATCTTAGTACTCATTTTTGATGTGCCTTCCGTTCTATCTGTAAAAATGATTGGAACTTCTACAACATTAAAACCATATTTTATTGCTGTAAACTTCATCTCAATTTGAAAAGCATAACCCACAAATTTAATTTTGTTTAAAGGAATCGTTTCTAAAACAATTTTGCGATAGCATTTAAAGCCAGCGGTAGCATCCTGAATATTAATCCGGGTAATTAACCTAACATACATAGAAGCAAAGTAAGACATTAAAACTCTACCCATTGGCCAGTTTACCACATTTACACCTTTAACATAACGAGAACCAACAGCTACATCAGCTCCGTTAACGCAGGCTTCCCGTAAACGAACCAAATCGTCGGGATTGTGCGAGAAATCAGCATCCATTTCGAAGATGTAAGGATAGTTTTTCTGTAATGCCCAGTTAAATCCATAAATATAAGCTGTTCCTAAACCTTGTTTACCCGAACGTTCCTGAATAAATAAATGACCAGAATATTCTGCCTGTAAAGATTTTACAATATCAGCAGTGCCATCAGGAGAACCATCATCAATAATCAAAACATGAAAAGGTTGGGTTAAAGAAAATACCTTTCGGATAATTTTTTCAATATTTTCCTTCTCGTTATACGTAGGTATGATGACTAAACTATCGGACACGTTGTATTGTAAATTTAATTTGTTTGTGCTCTTCGCATTTCGCTAAGAAAGGCACGAAAGTAAATATTTAAAGTGAAAAAATCCGTATCAATACTATTGAAACGGGTTAAATTCTGTTAAAATGATGCTTACCTTACTTCTGCCATTAATTTTTTAATCAATTGTGAGAATATAATTAGAACTAATCCTGCAATTAATGAATATAAAGCAAGCGATTTGTAACCTTCTGTGTAAGCAATTAATTTGGTAGGTAAGGTTGCATTGTCTATACTCGACATTTCTGCACCTAATTTTCCTGCAGCTAATTGGCCGAATGCGCTGAATAAAAACCACAAGCCCATCATCATGCCGAACATTTTCTTTGGAGAAAGTTTAGTGATTATCGACATGCCAATTGGTCCGATGCATAATTCACCCAGTGTAAGCAATAAATAAGCAAAAGTGAAAACATTTAGAGAACTAATACCTTGCACATTAGCAAAAAATCTGGTTGCATAAAAAACATAAAAACTTGCTGCTAATAAAATAAAACCTAAACCAAACTTCACTACGGTGTTTGGCTCTAGTTTACGTTTATATAAGCCCAGCCATAAAATCCCTATAATTGGGCTAAATACAATAACAAAAAACGAGTTTACACTATTGTTAACAACATTAGGGTCAATGTTTAAGAAAAGAATTTTGTGGTCTAAATTGTCCTTTGCAAACAATGATAGCGAGCCACCGCTTTGCTCGGAAATAGCCATAAATATGAAATAGCAAAAAATGAAAACAAAAGCGGCCAGCAGTTTATATTGAGCTTTTTTATCTTTTATTTTTAAGGTTTCGAATAAGAAGTAAATTAGGGCAACTACACCAATTGTGTACATGAAATAATCGGTATATGCTGTGTTTCTAACCATTATAAAAATTAATGGAATGCATAGTAAAGAACCGATATATGTAGCTATTTCATAAATTTTTTGTTTTGTTTCTGGTAAATGTAAAAGAGGAGAAATTCCAATTGGTCCTAGATGTTTCTTAGTGAAAATGAAAGTTCCTAAGCCAAAGATCATAACTAAAGCAGCAGATAAAAAACATAAATGCCAGTTGTAATATTTCCCCAAATATATGCACAATGCGCCACCTAATAATCCGCCAACATTAATTCCGGCGTAGAATAAGCCATATCCAGCATCCCTTCTGTTATCTTTTTCATGATATAATTCACCAACCATTGATGAAATATTCGGTTTGAAGAAGCCTGTACCGATAATAGATAACGTAATTCCGATGTAAAATAAATCGTGTGGAGAAAATGCAAGGATAAGATTTCCGATAATCATTAAAGAACCACCCCAGAAAAGTGATTTTCTGAAGCCCAAAATCTTATCGGCAAATATCCCTCCAATAAAGGTAAAAGCGTAAACAAAAGCTTGAATTGCACCGTATTGCAAGTTAGATTTTTGGTCACTTAAACCAAGCTGATCTACCATGAAAAAAGCTAATACGCCACGCATTCCATAAAAGCAGAAACGTTCCCACATTTCTACTAAAGATAAATACCAAAGTTGTTTAGGGTATTTTCCTTCGAAATTTTGAATATCTTCTATTGTCTGTGCCTGATTCATGTAATTTTGTTTAAAATTCAAAAGCCCGAATTTCGGGCTTTTGAATCATATATTTTGTATGAAATATTAATGAACGCCGTTCATCCATTTTTTAAGAATTGGATTTATTGCAAACATAATTAATCCAGCTATAATTGGTATAAAAGTAAAAATTAAAAAGAACGTAGATATAGAATATTCTGAACTGATTTTATCAATTAATCCACCGGTTGTACCAGCAAGCCAGTTTCCAATAGCGGTACAGGTAAACCAAAATCCGAACATTAACCCAACTAATTTAGCTGGTGCTAATTTACTTACATAAGATAAACCTACAGGAGAAACACAAAGTTCGCCTACGGTATGGAAGAAATAGGCAAAAATTAACCAGAACATGCTTACTTGTGCAGTTGATGCACCTCTTGCAATGTCCATTCCGCCGTAAGCTAATCCGGCAAAGCCAATACCTACGAAAACTAATCCCATTCCGAATTTTACGGGTCCACCTGGATTAAATTTGGTTTCCCATAACTTAGAGAAAAAAGGAGCTAAGGTTACGATGAAAAATGAATTTAATATACCAAACCAAGAAGCCGGAACTTCTGTAGTTAATGAGCTGAATTCTTTTTGGACTTTCCAAATTGCTAATCCCCAGATTATTACAAAACTAAGTGCTGTAAAGAAAATTGTTATAGGATATTTTTTAGCGATTTTAAATGCTAAGGTTAATAAAACAACCGTTACTGCTACCAAGGGGAAAATTGTTAGTATGCCATCAACCCACTTAAAAGTTGTGCCTGCAGTTCCGGTTAAATTTCGTAGTGTATAATCTTTTGCAAAGATTGTCATTGAGCCACCTGCCTGTTCGAAAACCATCCAAAAGAAAATTGTGAATATCGATAATATGGCTACAACCCAAAGGCGTTGGCTTATCACTTTTGGAGGTAAAACTTCCTCTGTAGGATCTACAACTTTTTCTGTTTTATTTACCGCTGCGCCTAAAACACCAAATATTTTTTGTCCGAAATAAAACTGAAGCATTCCAAAAAACATAAATATTCCGGCTAAACCAAATCCGTAATGCCACCCAACTTTCTCGCCAACATATCCACACATTAACATTCCTAAAAAGGCGCCACAATTAATTCCCATGTAAAAAATTGTGTATGCAGCATCTTTTTTATCGCTTGTTGGTGGGTAAAGTTTACCAACAATAGAAGAGATATTTGGTTTAAATAATCCGTTACCAGTAATTAGAAAAAATAACCCTAAGTAAAAAAGATTTGTACTAACGCCTTCTAAAGCCATTGTTGCATGACCTAAAGTCATAATTAATCCACCTAAAATAACAGCTTTTCTATATCCTGTTATTCTATCGGCAATTAAACCACCTATAATTGGTGTAAAATAGGCCAAACCTGTGTACCAGGCGTATAATTGTAAAGCTTCTGGTCTTGTCCAGCTCCAGCCACCTTTACTTGCTTCACTTACCAAGAAAAGAACCAATAAAGATCGCATTCCGTAGTAACTAAATCTTTCCCACATTTCTGTAAAAAACAATACAAATAATCCAACCGGATGATTTATAAGTTTTTTTGTTTCTACGCCATTACTTTCCAAATGCGCATCAAGTGCTCGATCTTCGGCCAGGGCAACAGTTTCTAACGCCATGTTTAAAATTTAATGAATATTAAGTTTAGTTTATCAAAATTTATAATCGGATTTGTTCTTAATCCACCAATAAAATAAGGCGCAATATAGTAACGAGGAGGCATTCAAACAAATTTTTAACTCATATACAAATCAATGAAGTAGTTACCCCTTTAGAATTTACGAATTGGTTTAACGTTTTTGGTTGGATCTGCATAAAGTGCATCACTACTGTTAGCTTCATTTTTTAGTACAACGTTTTCTTGAAGTTTCAATTTTCCTCCAATTATTTTAAAAGCATCTGTATCTCCATCCGAACCATAGAATTGAAATTTACCAACCATTTCCGGGTCGAAAGGAGAGAGGTGGTCAAAAACGATAAGTCCAGCATTTTTATCTGTTTTTAAAACCATTGCGTTCTGTTTATTATACTCAAAAATTATTCGATTTTTGCCCTTAAGCTCTTTGCCATCAAATACTGGCATTCCAAAATTTGCATTATCCTTGTCGAAAGAAAGAATTTCGATAACTTTTTTAGTTGTTTCTAAAGTATTTCCTTTCCAACCTAGCAAAACATAATAAGGTAATCTAGCAGACGATACCACTGGGATAATTTCGTAATATCTGGCTCCAAACCACTTTTGGTTAGTTGTAATAATATTGGGGTCTGCAATGTTATCGGTTTGGTCTATCAACGGAAATAACTTCAAACCACTTTTGTTATTCATTTGGATGGCACCATAATAACGATAAGTTCCATTTTCTAGTTGCACATACCAAGAAAGTGTTCTAAAAAGCTGGTCGGGAGATTTAATTACTGAAACTGTTTTTAAAGAGTCGAAAGGATAACTGAAAGAATTCGGCTCTTTAAGCGCTTCAACTAGTTTTTTAACAAATTTTCCATTCTCAGAAAGCTTTGCTTCATCGCTTTGTGCGTTGTAAACCGTGTTTGATATTTTATTTAAACTATCTTGAAAAACATCAAGTTTATTTGTTGTTTGTTGAGCCTGTAGTTTAAAGCCGAATAGGCCAATAGAAATTACTAAATAAAGTTTGATGTTTTTCATTGAAGATATTTTTATAATTTTTCAATAACTAGAGCGCTTGCGCCTCCACCTCCGTTACAAATGCCTGCAACGCCGATTTTACCATCATTTTGTTTTAGCACAGATAAAAGTGTAACAACAATTCTTGCACCAGATGCACCAAGTGGATGACCTAAAGAAACGGCTCCTCCATTCACATTTACCTGTTTATCATCAAGATTTAATATTTGATTATTTGCAATAGAAACTACTGAAAAAGCTTCGTTAATTTCAAAGAAATCTACATTTTTAATGTCAATATTGGCTTTTTGCAAAGCTAAAGGAATCGCTTTTGATGGCGCTGTGGTAAACCATTCTGGTGCCTGTTGAGCATCTGCAAAACCTAAAATTTTTGCTAAAGGTTTAATTCCTAACGTTTTTGCACGTTCTGCACTCATTAAAACCAAAGCTGCTCCACCATCATTTAATGTTGAAGCATTAGCAGCCGTAACCGTTCCGTCTTTTTTAAATACTGGCTTTAATCCAGGTATTTTTTCAAATTTAACAGCAGTTGGTTCATCATCAGTATCTATTATGGTAATTTCACCTTTTCTATCTTTAAATTCAATGGCAATAATTTCACTTGCAAATTTGCCAGATGTTTGTGCTGCTTGTGCTCTTTTGTAAGATTCAATTGCAAAATTATCCTGTTCCTCGCGACTAATATTACAATCTGTAGCACAAAGTTCTGCAGCTGAGCCCATGTGGTAATCGTTGTAAACATCCCATAGTCCATCTTTTACTAAACCATCCGTTACCTGACCATGACCTAAACGATAACCATTCCTGGCTTTATCTAGGTAATAAGGTACATTGCTCATACTTTCCATACCACCTGCAACTATAATGTCGTTATCGCCATTGGCAATACTTTGTGTTGCAAGCATGATTGCTTTGGTGCCAGATGCACACACTTTATTAATTGTAGTAGCGGGTAAATCTGGCAAGCCTGCAAATTTGGCTGCTTGTGTAGCAGGTGCCTGACCTAAATTAGCCGAAAGCACATTGCCCATATAAACTTCCTGAATTTGTTCTGGTTTTAAGCCTGCTCGTTCTACGGCGGCTTTAATAGCAAATCCACCCAATTGGGTAGCAGAAAACTGAGCTAATGAACCGCCAAAACTTCCAATAGCTGTTCTTACAGCCGAAACAATTACAACTTCTCTCATGTAAACTAAATTTTATGAATTTTTGGTTAGGCCGCTAAGTTATACATTTTTTAATATTGGATAAACGCTGTAAAATCTATTTTAGCTTATACGGCGGTTAAATGTTGTAAATCAGTATTTAAAGCAAAAGAGCATAGGTTTGTATATCTATGCTCTTTTAAATTATTCTTCCTTCGATTTGGTTTTTTTTCTGGATTTGATTGCTTGATTTAGCAAAAATTCAATTTGTCCATTCGTACTTCTAAAATCATCGGATGCCCAAATTTCAACCTCTTTTAGTAACGTTGGACTTATTCTTAATACAAAAGCTTTTTTATCTTTCTCAGCCATTCTTATTGTATTGCTTGTATTTTAAATCTTGTTTTAAGATTAATCAGAAATAACTCTAATTCATCCCTATTGTTTGAACTGAAGAGTATTCGCCTTCCATTTTTGAATTCCAATTGCAAACCTTTATTGCCATCATTTAATATGTAAGCTTTATCTCTAAACTTAAACCATAATCGATAGCGAATACCCCAACCGCCATAATCTCCTAAAGCATCATATTTATTTATGTAAACCTTATCTAAACTGTTCCAGTTGTAAAGCTTAAAACTTCTGGTAAATGGAAAGTATTTATACGATACGCCATTTTCATTAATTTTTAAGGTTAAAATGTTTTTCTGAATGGCATAAATAACTGAAAATGGAAGTAGCACAGCCCAGATTGGGGCGAAATAAACATTTTTTAAATCTTGCAGATTCATCCCACCTTTATCGAAGAGCACTATACAAAGTACAATTACTGCATCAATACCTATTAAAATATATAACCACCAAAGTTTTAACCTTTGTTTCTCTATAAATTCCATTAATTATAAAGCGTACCAGTGTTTACAACAGGTTGAACATGTCTATCCCCACACAAAACCACTAACAGATTGCTAACCATTGCCGCTTTACGTTCCTCATCTAATTCTACAATTCCTTTTTGCGATAATTTCTCTAGAGCCATTTCTACCATACCTACTGCACCTTCTACAATTAGCTTTCTTGCAGCAATAACAGCGGTAGCTTGCTGGCGTTGTAACATTGCGCTCGCAATTTCTGGTGCATAAGCCAAGTGCGATATTCTGGCTTCTAAAACTTCAATTCCAGCTCTTGATAAACGTTCATTCAATTCATTCTCCAAAAGTTCGCTAACTTTTTCTGCACCATCTTTCAAAGTGATGCTTGTTTCTTCACCCTCAGCATGGTCATAAGGGAAAATATTAGCTAAATGCCTTACAGCGGCCTCACTTTGTATGTTCACATATTGCATATAGTTTTCTACTGAAAATATAGCTTTTGCAGTTTCATTAACTTTCCAAACTACCACTGCAGCTATTTCAATCGGATTTCCGAGTTTATCGTTAACCTTTAATTGTTGCCCATTTAAGTTATTTGCCCTCAAAGAAACCTTTCTTTTACTTGTTAGAGGATTTACCCAAAAGAAACCGTCTGTTTTAACAGTTCCAACATATTTGCCAAATAAGGTTAATACTTTCGATTCGTTGGGGTTGTTAATAATTAAACCTGGTAGTACAAGAAAAAAATTGAAAGCTAATAAGCAGCCTCCCCAGATAAAGCTTTCTGTAACAAAACAAAAAACAGCGGCACCTAATAGTGCTAAAAATAATGCGAATGTTAAATAACCCGATGGTGGGTTAATGATTTTTTCCTGATACATAATTGATATTAATTTGATATCATAAAGTAAAATATAAAAAATGGTAATTGCAAACAAAAACCTTAAAATGTATATTAGATAAAAATGTTATTTTTGACAGCAATATATTTATATCGTTTTGGCCAAAATCAAGAAAAATTCACATAAAATCTTTTATCGTAAGTACTCATCAAATTTGAAATATTTGATGATGATGTTTACGGTATTCGTTATTACACTTTTTTTACCTAAGCAACCTCGTTTCAGGTATGAGTTTGAAAAAGGAAAGGTTTGGATGAACAAGGATTTAATTTCTCCTTTTCCATTCGCAATTTTAAAAACCAATCCTCAGGTTAGTACGGATAAGAAAGACGCACTTCGTGATGTTTTACCAGTTTATCAAATTGATAAAGATTTAACTAATGATGCGCTAGAAGGTTTTCTGAATGAATTTGATATCAAATGGCGTTCTGGTCAGCTTGATGATAAAGATAAAGCCATTTATAAAAGCAGTTCTTCCAAACTGTTACAATATATTTATCAAAAAGGTATAATCGGTTTAAATGTTAAGTATCAAACTTCGGGTAAAAATTATGATTTTGCCTTGTTGGAGAACAATATTTCAACACAAAAGAATACTCAGGATATTTTTACTGCAGAAACTGCGCTTCAATATTTTAAGGCAAATTTTAAGGCGCCAAATCAGGTTATGCAAGATTTGGTAAACAACCTTGCTGAAGATCATATTACACCAAACATCATTTTTAATGAGAGATTAACAGAAGTTATTAGAGAAAACACGGTAAGTAATGTATCAACCACTAAAGGTATGGTACAAAAAGGTGAACTTATTGTTGCTAAAAACGATGTTATTGATGATGAAATTTATCAAAAGCTCGAATCTTATAAAGCAACTTACGATGCTCAAACCAAAACTATAGGAAGTCGAACTTTGGTTTATTTAGGACAAGTAGTTTTAGTAGCGTTTATAATTTCGATATTAATGTCTTTCTTGTTTCTTTTCCGTAGAGATATTTTTTCTGATAATCGGCAGTTGTCTTTGATCTTAATCGTAACCACCGGAATGCTTCTTGCGCTCACTTGGGCGCTGAAAATGAATATTGCCAGCTTATATTATATACCTTTTTGCGTTGTTCCTATAATAATCAGAATCCTGTTTGATACACGATTAGCACTTTACTTACACATGTTGGTTATATTGATTGCAGGCTTTTTTGTGGCAAATAGCTTCGAATTTGTTTTTTATCAGGTTACTGCAGGCATGGTCGCGATTTTTAGTATCAAAAACTTTGTGAAGCGAGAAAGGTTCTTGGTTTCAGCTCTTTTTATACTTTCAGCATATTTTGTATCTTTCATAGGGATAGCTTTGCTTCGCGAAGGGTCTTTTAGAGAAATTCAGTGGATTAATTTTGTGCCATTTATTTTCAGTGTTTTACTATCTCTTCTAGCTTATCCTTTAATTTATATTTTTGAAAGAGTATTTGGAATAACATCGGATGTTGCACTAATCGAACTTACCAATACAAACAATAAATTACTTAGAGAGCTAGCATTTAAGGCTCCAGGAACTTTTCAGCACTCCTTACAGGTTGCTAATTTAGCTGAGGCTGCTATTTTTAAAATCGGAGGTAATTCTGTATTGGTTAGAGCCGGAGCATTGTATCACGATATTGGAAAAGTAGATAATCCGCAATATTTTATAGAGAATCAAAATACAGCAGTAAGTCCACATGATAAGCTTCCGTACGAGCAAAGTGCACAGATAATTATTCAACATGTTCATAAGGGAATAGAAATTTTAAGGAAAAATCAAATACCAGAAGCAATAATTGATTTTATTCGTACACATCACGGAAATACACGTGTCGATTATTTTTATCAGTCATTTCTTAAAAATTCACCAGAAAAATTTGTTGATGAAAACATTTTTAGATACCCAGGTCCAATACCTTTTAGTAAAGAAACTGGTGTATTAATGTTGGCAGATTCGGTAGAAGCTGCCTCTAGAAGTCTGAAAAATCCCGATGCTCAGAACATAAATGACATAGTCGAAAGGATAATTAACTATAAATTGGAGCAAAATCAATTAGATAATTGCGATTTAACATTAAAAGATATTGAGACTATCAAATTGATATTCAAGACGATGTTAATGAGTATCTATCATGTTCGAATAGATTATCAACAAATTTTGTAATTTTTTTTTGTGGAATAGGTTGTTTTACTATATTTGCAGACCTCAAAACAACGTCGGTAGGGCGAAATTTTAAGGAATAGGAGAGGTGCCTGAGTGGCCGAAAGGAACAGTTTGCTAAACTGTCGTACTGGTAACGGTACCGCGGGTTCGAATCCCGCCCTCTCCGCAAGAAAAATAAAATTGCAAAAATAAATGGAATTATCATTTTAAAACCTTTACTTTGCAGCCCTTAGAAATAAGAAAAAGAAGATACCAAGTTCGGGATGTAGCGTAGCCCGGTATCGCGCCTGCTTTGGGAGCAGGAGGTCGTAGGTTCGAATCCTGCCATCCCGACAAAAAAAGTTCAAATCCACTTTTAAAAAAGGATTTAAAAAAAGGTGATACCTTAGTTCGGGATGTAGCGTAGCCCGGTATCGCGCCTGCTTTGGGAGCAGGAGGTCGTAGGTTCGAATCCTGCCATCCCGACAAAGACAGATACAAATTGTATCAAAAACCCTCTAAATGTTTCATTTAGGGGGTTTCGTTTTTTTATTGGGTGAAGTTTGGGGCAAAGAATGGATCAAGCAAAAAAGGGATCAAGCAAAAAAGTTGGGGAGTTGAGAAGTTTATTTAATTTTGTACAACATTATTATTTTGGACACTTCAATACTATCTTTAATACTACCTGAAGGGTTAAC
>NZ_JBHSBY010000106.1:0-25893 GCF_042650905.1 Pedobacter jamesrossensis
ACATTAACTAATTGGTTATAAGTTAAATATAAGAAAATAAACCCATAAAAACAAGTCAAATAGTTGGTAATCAGATATTTAAACACTTAACTTAATGACATTGGGGGCAACCCGCCCTGAAGTGACTGCTCGAGCTATCTTCACAATAGTTAATAACTTGGAATTGCCAATTGATACAATGGAGATAAGTTATTATGTGAGAAGTGGTATTACCATTGAAATGCAGGAAATCATCGGACCCTAGCGTACAAGTTAACGGGTAGAACTGAATTTCCAAGTAATATTTTTACAGCTTATGATGATTTTGGGCATTCTGAGGTGCTTAACTATGCTTTGTTGGATTTTGAAAATTGGTTTTTGGATTTTAGAATTAATGATTTAGCAAAAAATATTCGACACATTCCGGTCGTTCACCAAGAATTAGTTGATAATCCAGACCTGTTGAAATATCTTAAATGGAATTTTTTAAATCTTAAGGAAGTTGAAATTAAGATCGAACTTTTATTAATTGATATTAAGGTTATAAAAAAATTGTTTTGGAAAGAACGCAATCGAAAATTGAGAAGCTTATAAAAGAACTTTTCCCAAACCAGCCAGTTATTCAATATGAAGAATGTTTGAAAATAAGAATGGAAAAGTGGTTGAATGAAAATTGTAGTTATTATTCATAATCTAATATTATTTTTTAAACTCATCAAACAGTATTGATTTTAGGGAAATCGATTAATTTTAAAGGATTAAAATGTTTGTCGTTGGTAACAAGATAGTCAGCACTACCAGCAATAGTCAAATCAGAGAATTTGTTGGCGTCTGGGTCTAATTCAAAAATGAACAATTTATGCAAAAATTAAAAGAGAGGAACCAAACAATCGTCATTCCTCTCCTTTATAACGGACTTTTTTTATTGACCAGCTTTTTTTGTTAAATAAAGAGATATCAACCAAAATAAAATAAATGGAATAAGAAGTAATAAAAAGCCTAAGCTAAATAATGAAAATACAACTATGAATACAGCTGGAAAAAAAATTAAATTGTTCTTAAAGCTTTTGCTACTTGTTCTAAAAGGTAGTGAGAATATTATTGCGTGAGAAATCAAAAGAATTATCCACTTTAAAATGTCCCAACTGTCCGCTTTCCCAATCATTCCTGTGGGAAAATCTATAAATTCAAATTGGAAAAGAAACGCCCATTCTTTTAGCTTAACGCCAGAAAAGACACTAGCCAAAATCATTAGAAAAAGAAATATTTTTATATTTTTCATTTAACTCTTAATTACATGGCCCCTTACTATTTGGAGCTATTCCAGGATTTCCATCCGCATCAGGATTATTTCTCAAGGCTTGTCCAAAGTCTCCAGGAGTATTATTAAATATTCCTCTTGATACACTTGAAAAATTTGCGTCTGCCGCATTCATCCACTTTAGTCCGGCATCAGTACAATTATAATTAAGAACACTATACTCATTATTAAAGTAATCATTTCTGACTTGTGCTAGTGCAGAAGTAAATTCAATTGAATTGACATCCATTGTATAGCTAACGTCATATGAATGGCCGCTGTTGTCTTTTATAGTTCCATCCGAATATATACCACTACCACCCGGATAAAAACCTAATACTTGCTGAACTTGTGTGCCATCAGTGTTAACTTTCTGGAAAGAGATAAAGGTGTGACCTACATCAAATGTCTGGCCATATATGTCAAGCGTTAGATTGCCGATTGGCGCGACAAGTAGTCCATGGGATTGCTTGTTCGAATTAGCAACAGGCTGATCTATAAAAATTGTCATTTTATAAAAGGCTGCTGTTTTTCCATCATTAAAACAGTCTAAATATTTGTCAATATCCGTTATATCACTTACCCCATCGTCAATTATTGTTGCATTATTCATATCTTCATATGTTAGTGCATCTGGCAGAACACCATTGCCATTGTTTGGTGGGTCGTTAGGTGTTTCAGGATTTGTTGGTGGATCTGGAAACCAAACATCGTAACAAACTCTTTCTATTTCGTAGTCGCCCAATTCCCAAGTAGAGCAACCACACGAGGCATCGCAATCCGATGGACGCAGGCAATCATAACTTAAATGATATTCAAATGTTCCGCATCCGTATGTGTAATAAACGCAGTTTTTCATGTAGCTATTACAGATTGTCTGAATAGAAGAAAGTATGGGGCGATTCAAACCAATTTTTTTTAATACCGCTTCTCCTTTTTTTCGATATGCATCGCTTGGTTTCCCATTTTTATAATCTATAATAAAGGATTGATTATTTTCAAGGTTTGCAAGAAGCAGATTCCCACTAAAGTTGGTAAGATCAAGTTCTCTAAAATTTCGAGGATCACGTGGATCAGATAATTGATAAAAGTATCTTCCCTTAAAATATTCTTTTTCATTTTTAATAATTAAATAGGTTCGTGAACCTACTTCTCTACCTTTGATAAGTACTCCATCTTTCTTGATATAGGCGTAAAGTGGATAAAATATATATGAAACGGTATCGCTGATAATCTCTGATCTAGGATTTTCCCAGTCTGGTAACCATTCTAGTTTTTTGTCTACTTTGGATTTAAGGGCAGTATCTAAATTTCTTGCATAAAATTGTTGCTTAACCTCTTTTAGTCTTCCAATGTAATCAATACTGTTTTTTGAAAGAACAGACCTTTTGATTTTTTCCGGTTCATCAGAAATATTGTTTTCCTTTTTACATGACACAACAAATAGCAAAAACAACAAACAAAGATTAATGGAGTGCCTGAAGTTACAAAAACTAAGATTGTTTTCTTTGAGCATAATTTCTTGATTAAGTGTTAATGATTAGATTTTTACATCAAATTTAAGTTCTATAATGCATTAAAAATGTTTATATATATTAAGTTTTTGTAATTTACTTTCCGTTTTAAAAATGAATACCATCAGCTGTTCTCTTTGCTATTCGATGAGGTTCTTCCTTATGAAATATGCTGTTACCTTCTAGTTTTCTTAAGATAAATGTATATAACCGATAGAGTGAATACCAAATAAAAATTTGAAGATTTTAATCGGAAAAATAGAGGACAAGGAAAATAGAACGTGTTGTTATGGCTTACTTACTTCGCAAAGTCTTCACTTCTACGAAAAGTACATTGTTCCTTCTAATTGGAATTTGTAAATTTTATAGACGACACATTATAATCAGGGTCAGGTAGCAACATTGGCAAAAATTTTTGTTTTTCTTAATGATTTTGACATAGTTTAATGTACTTATTTGTTACTTATTGATTTTAACTATCAGATATTTAGTGCAGTATTCGATTACGGACATCCGCCAAAGATAATGAAGTTAGTTTTTCTTTAATGTCATAAAAATTAAGTGTTTAAATAAATGCCAGCATTTGACGGGTTAGGGAAATGATTTAAGCTTAAACTTAAACGGCCCAAAATTGCCGTAAGTAACAAATTGAATTTTCGAGCTAGCAAAAGCTAGTTCGAATTGTTTTACCAGACACCATTACCTTATTACATCAATAGAACCCAATACAATTATATCAAAAATATACTAAATTTGTATATGGATATTCAAATTCAAAATAAGCAAGCGCTTTTTAGTAAACTCTTAGGTAATGCGAGCAAGATTAAATCTTTTGGCGTTAACAAGCTAGGCGTGTTTGGTTCTTTTGTAAATGGTACCCCTAAAAAGAATAGTGATGTTGATTTATTGGTAGAATTTGAAGCCAGTAAAAAGAGCTATGATAGTTATATTGATTTGTGTTCTTATTTAGAAGATTTATTAGGTAGAAGGGTCGAATTAGTAACCCCCCCCAATCGTTAAATAAATATATTGGTCCACATATTTTAAAAGAAACTGAATATGTTGCCATCTAATATTGAATTGCTTAGGCATATTTCTGACGAAATTTCTTCTGAGCTAGACTCTACAAAAGATAAAGGTAACAAATTGTAGTTGAGGATCCCGTTTTATCTAGAGCAGTAATAAGGAGTTTAGAGATAATTGGCGAAGCTTGCACTAATCTTGATCCTGATTTTAATATTAATGCAATTAAGTTTAGTCCCTCTGGCACCAACATTGAAGTTGCCATGCAAGTTGATTCAAAAAAGGTTGTTGTATCTGTAAAAGATTATGGTGTCGGAATTCCTGAAGATATTGGAAGATATATTTTTAGTATGAATGAGCTCGGTAAGCGTAGTGGTACTGCTGGAGAAACATGATTTGGAATGGGCTAGCTATATCAAAGCAAATTGTAGAAGCCCACAGAGGAAAACTTTGGTTTGAAAGTGTTAAAAATATTGGCACAACTTTTTTTATGGAACTTCCAATGGCTAAGTAAATTATAGTTTCCAGGCGTATGGATTTTTATGATGAATAAATGATATGCTAAAACCATGTATTTTCTTTAGGTAAACCATGATTAATCAATTACTTTTGCATCTTCAATTCACAGCATGCCGAAATTTATTTTTATTCTTTTAACAGTTTTATGGACTGCAAATTTTGCTGCAGCGCAGCAAATCCAAGTTAAACGAGATACGGCTGTAGTTAATAAATATCAATACAGGAGGTATAGAGTTGATTCTGCTACTCTTGTTAGGCAGAAATTTGTAACTGACTCTATTATTCGTCATACCTGGGTTTTGCCTGATAGTATGATTAATAAAAATGCTTTGTTAGATAGTCTTCAAAAGGAATACATTTTTCCAATATTAGATATACTGGCTTGGCAGAAAAAATATCAAAACTATAAAAAGAAAGAAAATCCCTATCAGTTAGGCCGCTCTATACCAAAAGGGAATGTTTGGCTGTTGGGCTTTATTTTTATTATGCTTGTTGTTTTTGCAATTCTAAAAAATGCTTTCTCAAAGCAATTATCTGCAATCGTTCAATCTTTTTTTAGTAACCGGATTTTAAATAATATAAATAAAGAAGATAACCTGTTCAGTTCGTGGCCGTTTCTACTTCTATTTATACAATTCGGATTCATTTTAGGAATGTTTTTTTTCCTCGTAGCGCAATATTATGATATGTATCAGGCTAAAGATGGATTTAAATTCTTCTTCAGCATATCTATAATTATCATCATATTTTATGCTTTAAAACTTATTATATTAAGGTTTTTAGGTTTTCTTTTTGATGTTCAACGCCCTGTTAATGAGTATATTTCTATACTTTATCTAAGTTATTTTAACGCTTCTTTATTGTTTATTCCTTTAGTTGTAGCTTTTGCCTTATCTCCGCTAAAGTATGGGGTAATTTATATTGCGATTGCAGTTTTACTTCTAGTGATTATTTTTACTTTTCAATTGCTCAGAGCAGGTATTACAATTCTTTCCAATAATAAGTTTTCCAAAATGCATTTATTTTTGTACTTTTGCGCCCTCGAAATATGTCCTATTTTAATACTAATTAAAACGATAGGATTGTAGCAGAAAACAAGGAAAATGCAAGAAAAGAACGACTCTAGAATCCGTAAAGTAAAAAGTATTTTAGTTACTCTACCGAAACCTGAAACAGAAAAATCTCCATACTACGATTTAGCTAAAAAGCATAACCTTAAAGTTGATTTTAGATCATTTATTCACGTTGAAGGTGTTCCTGCAAGAGATTTCAGGAAGGATAAGATCAATTTAGCTGATTTTACAGCAGTTATTTTTACTAGTCGAAATGCGGCTGATCACTTCTTCAGAATATGCGAAGAAATGCGTTACGATGTTCCTGCTGAGTTGAAATATTTCTGTCTTTCTGAAACAATAGCTTTGTATTTACAGAAATACATACAGTATCGAAAACGCAAAATTTTCTTTGGAAAACAAACTGCAGCTGATTTAGCAGAAGTGTTAAAAAAGCATGCTAATGAGAAATTTTTATATCCATGTTCTGACATGGCTACTGAAGATACCATGAAATTTTTAGAGAAAAGTGGCTACGATTTTACGCCTGCAGTATTATTTAAGACTGTAGTAAGTGATTTGTCTGATCTTGCGGAAGTATTCTATGATGTAATTGCTTTCTTTAGTCCTTCTAGTATTCAATCGTTATTTAAAAATTTTCCAGACTTTAAACAAAATAATACAAGAATTGCAGCGTTTGGTGTTAATACAAGTAAAGCTGCTACTGATATGGGTTTGATTGTTGATATTGCTGCGCCAACTCCTGGTGTGCCTTCAATGACCATGGCCATAGAGAATTACATTAAAGTTTCTAATAAATAAAGATTCCCTCTTTAATTTTTTCCTGAACAAACAATAAATTGCATGATATTAAGTTATACAGAATAACTCGATATGTTGTAACGAAAATATTAGGTTTAATTTGCCTTAAAAGCAATCTTATACCCTAATAAAGGTGTTTTCGTGTAAATTTTTTGCTTTTGTTGTTTATTTAATTGAATTTTGATACAACTGCTAATTGTGTTTTGTACACTATAATGGATATATGAAGAAAATCTACTTTCTAGCTATAATGGCTGTAACTGTATTACTTGCTAGCTGTGGTCATGGAGGCCAAGGCGAACTAGTTGGCTCTTACAATCGTAAATTTAAAAACCAACGTATACCATTAGGTATGGTTTATATCCCACCAGGGCACACTCCAATGGGTGGTTCTGACGAGGATATTACTTTCTCTCAGTCTGGTCCCAGTAGAATGACAACTATTAGTGCATTCTTTATGGATCAAACAGAAATTTCAAACGCAGAATATCGTCAGTTTACAAAATGGGTTCGCGATTCTATTGCAATTGTCATGATGGGTAATCCACAGCAATTTATGATGACGCCGAAAGGTGCTGCTGCAAATGCAGTTGGGGGCGAAAAATATATTGACTGGCGTAAAGTTGGTAATGGTTCTGCAATTTGGAGTGGTAAAGGTAAAGGCGCTAATGCGGCAAATGCAAGCCAATTAGATAATATGTATTATTCAGGCTTAGATGCTTTGCCTGGCAGAAAGGAAATTGATGTTCGTAAGCTTGAATATTCTTACGGAATCTTAAACTTAGATAAAGCTGCTTTGGGGCACAAAGATCCCAATAGTAAACGTCAGGATTACATAGATAGATATACCATTGCTGTTTATCCTGATACAATGGTTTGGAAAACAGATTACTCTTATTCTCAAAATGACCCAATGGTTCGTGGTTATTTTAATCACCCTTCATATGATGATTATCCTGTAGTTGGTGTTAGCTGGGAGCAAACTGAAGCCTTTTCACACTGGCGCACGCAACTTTACCAAGGTGTTGCTTCAGCTAGAAAAATGCCTTTAAATGCTCGCATGGACTATGATCTGCCTTCTGAAACACAGTTCGAATATGCTGCCAGAGGAGGGAATACAAAAACTAAATATCCTTGGGGTGGTCCTTACATTAGAAACACTAAAGGTTGTTTGCAGGCTAACTTTAAACCAGGTCGTGGAGATTACTCAAGTGATGGTGGTATTTACACAGTTGGCGTAAGATCCTATTTCCCTAATGATTACGGCTTATATAACATGTCTGGGAATGTTGCAGAATGGACTAAAACGGCTTACAACAAATCGGCTAGTCCTTTACTACATGATTTAAATCCGAATTTTACCTATGTTGCTGGTAAAAACGACAGTAAATATTTAAAGCGTAAAGTGGTTAAAGGTGGTTCGTGGAAAGACACCGGATATTTTCTTCAAAATGCAGTATCAACTTACGAATATCAAGACCAACAAAGATCTTACATCGGTTTCAGATGCGTTTCGGCTTATCCGGGAACTGACTTGAGAAACTAAATCAACCCAAACAACTAAAAACTAAAGAAAAACATTAAAATTTTATGGCAGCAAAGAAACAACCAAGCTGGTTACACGTAGCGATTTCATGGGGAGCAAGTATTGTAATTATTGGGGCATTATTTAAAATTTTGCACATCGGCGGGATATTAGGTAACTATATGATTGGTATAGGTCTTGGTGTGGAGGCAATCTTATTCTTCTTAACTGGCTTCTTCCCTCCTGAACCAGAACCAGCATGGGAGAGAGTTTACCCTGAATTAAGAGAAGATTTTAAGGGCGAATTGCCTACAGCATCAGCTAGACCAGTTGCAGCTGCAGTTTCTTCACCTAATACGGCAGCTTTAGATAAAATGCTATCTGAAGCGAAAGTAGGTCCAGAATTAATCGAAAGTTTGGGTAATGGCTTGCGTACATTTGGTGATAAGGTAGCTTCTATATCAAACGTTGCAGACGCGTCATTAGCAACAAATGAGTTTACTGATAAAGTAAAAGCTGCTTCCGCAGGTTTTGATAATCTGAGCGCATCTTTTGAAAAAGCAACAGCTAATTTAAAAGCAATGGGCGAGAGCAATGTAGATTCTCAGGCTTATCACGATCAGGTAAATAATTTAGCTAAAAACTTATCCGCATTAAATGCAGTTTACGAATTAGAATTACAAGATTCGAGTGCACATTTAAAATCGATGAATAAATTCTATTCAAACTTATCACTTACCATGCAAAACTTTAACGAATCTATGGAAGATTCTAAACAGTTTAAAGAAGAAGTGAACAAGTTAGCTAAAAACTTATCATCGCTTAATGCGATTTATGGAAATATGCTATCGGCTATGAACAGTCCACGCGTATAATTTATTTAGTTTTTAATTTTAAATAGAAAGCTACATAAAAAATGGCAGGCGGAAAAGAAACAACCAGGCAGCGGATGATCAATATCATGTATTTGGTATTGTTAGCTATGCTAGCCCTAAACGTATCAGATACAATATTAGATGCATTCAAGAATATCAATGATAGTTTGGATACATCAAAAACCAACGTTAATACAGGGATAGATCAGCTTTTTTCTTCTTTCGAAAATTCAAAACTTAAAGAAGAACCAGCTCGTGCTCAGCCAATCTACGATAAGGCTAAACAAGCAAAAGCTGCAGCTGATGATTTGAATAACTATATCGAAGGTATTAAAAAACAGTTTACCATAGCTGGTGATGGAATTAATCCTGAAACTGGCGATTTGACTAATCGTGACAATCAGGATATTGCTCCTAATTTAATGATTAATAAAAAAGAAGGTGAGAAGTTAAAAGCAAAAATTAATGCAACTCGCGAAAAACTAATTTCTTTATTAGATCCAAAGGATAGAGAAGGCGTTACTTTTTCACTAGAAGCTAAGGACCCGGTTAGAAAAAGAAAAGGAAACTGGCAGGAAACATTGTTTGGTGAAGGTACACCTTTAACCGCTGCAATGACAATCTTGACAAAACTTCAAACCGACACTAAAAATGCAGAAGCTGAAGTAGTTAAAAAATTATTCGGAAATATGGATAAAGCCGTTGTTAACATAGATAAATTTGCTGCAGTTGCTGTAGCACCAACTTCGTATGTTATCCAGGGCCAGCCATATACCGCCGAGGTATTTTTAACAGCAAGTGATTCAAGATCAAATCCTGACATCGCTGTTGGCGGAAGTAAATTATCAGTTAGAGAGGGTAAAGGAACTTACACTGGTGGAACTGGTAGTGTTGGGGTTTTCAAATGGGTAGGAACGGTTCGTATTCGTCAAACTGATGGACAAATTAAAGAATACAAAACTCCTGAACAAACTTATCAGGTTGCGAAACCTTCGGCTAATGTCTCATCAGATAAGATGAACGTTATTTATGCAGGTATTCCGAATCCATTTTCGGTGTCGGCAGCTGGTTTCCCTTTAGAAAGTGTTAATGCAAGCGCCTCTGGTGCTTCGATGAGTAAAACGGGTGCTGGTAAATATAATGTTCTTGCTAGCGGTTCTCAGGTTGGCTCAGAAATTTCAATTAATGTCACAGCATCAAATGCAGGTAAAAGCGTTAGCCTTGGTTCACAGAAATTCAGGGTGAAAGCTATTCCGAAACCAACGGCTAAAGTTGGTGGCAGAGCAGGTGGCGATATTGCATCAGTGCAATTGAAGAGTGAATCTGAAATTGAAGCAGACTTAGATGATTTTCCATTTGATGTTAAGTTCAAAATTCAACGCTATAAATTAACAATTATAAAACCACGTTCTGATGCTATTACAATTTCTGGTAGCGGCGGCGGATTCGCAGGTGCTGTTAGAACTGCTATAAATTCGATCACTCCGGGAACGAGGGTATTTTTTGAAGATATTGTTTCTGTCGGACCAGATGGTCGCCAGAATGTTTTGCCTTCGATAGCATTTTCAGTTAAATAAAAATAAGATGAAAAGGATTTTAAGCATTGCTGTATTAGTTTTATCAACTGGATTTGTATTTGCACAAACACCTCTTAAAAAGAAGGGTGCAGCTACAACTCCAAATCGTACTGTTGCAAATACAGTTACACCTGTTGATAGCACTAAAAAGTTAACGGTTAAAAAGAAATTAAAAGTACCACCAAAAGATGGTTTTTATGCCCGTAAGGATATAGATAGTACTGAAATGGTGCCTTTTGCTGATGTGCGTGAGGAAGATGTTTTTTATGCAAAACGTATCTGGAGAGAGATTGATCTTCGTGATACCGTTAATTCCGCACTTAAATCTCCTAAATCAAGGTTAATTGATGTTTTAATCTCGGCTGTAAAATCAGAAGAGCTTACTGCGTATTCGCCATTTGATACCTTAAACAATGAAGATGATGCTTTTACAAATCCACTAACGGCTGATACCGCACTTATGCAAGCTGCCGGAACAGTAGAGGTTACCGATTCTAAAGCTGGTACAGTAAAAACTGTCGCTAACGATCTTAATCCAGATTCATTCTTAAAATTCAGAATTAAAGAAGACTGGATTTTTGATGTTAAACGCTCTATTTTCGAACCACGTATTGTAGGTATTGCACCAATGAAATTTATAGAGTCTTCTAAACAATGGCAGCCTGTTTTTTGGGTTAGTTACGACGAATTAAGACCTATCATTGCACATAAAAGATTAATTAACACAAATAATGATGCATCTTCATTAAGCTTCGATGATTTTTTCCTTCGCCGCTTATTTAGCAGCTACATTGTTAAAGAATCTAATCCTGGTGATAATAAGTTAAGAGATATTATTTCGGATCCAAGAGAAAGATTAATGGAATCTGAAAGAATTAAGAAATCAGTTCTTGATTACGAACAAGGACTTTGGGAATACTAATCCCCAACCCCCTAAAGGGAGCTTTATAAAACGCATAAAAAAGGAGCCAATTTCTATTGGTTCCTTTTTTTGTGAAAGATAAAATTAAAGACGCTTTTCTTTTAAATTGCCTACATTTTTGCAAGTCTTATTTAAAGAGGGTTTTCAGCTCCCCCTTTAGGGGGTTGGGGGGTAAAATATTCCTGAAGCGTTACGATCTGCTTTTTATTCAGCACTTCTGCCAACTCCTTTTCCGTTGCTTCTTTGATCTTTTTAACCGATTTAAATTGGGTTAATAGCTTGTCGGCAGTAGTTTTACCAATGCCAGGAATTTGCTCCAGTTCGGTTTTTAAAGTTCCCTGATCTCGCTTTTTTCTGTGAAAGGTAATTCCGAAACGGTGGGCCTCATCACGTAATTGTTGAATCACCTTTAACGTTTCTGATTTTTTATCCAAATAAAGAGGATATGAATCGCCAGGATAAAATAATTCTTCAAGCCTTTTCGCAATGCCAATAACCGTAACTTTATTTTCGATGCCCAATAATTTTAAGCTCTTCACAGCAGACGATAGCTGCCCTTTACCGCCATCAATTATAATAAGTTGAGGTAGCGGTGTGTTTTCATCTAGCATTCGTTTGTATCGACGGAAAACCGCCTCTTCCATTGTAGCAAAATCATTTGGGCCTTCAACAGTTTTAACATTAAAGTGCCTGTAATCTTTTTTCGACGGCTTAGCATCTTTAAAAACAACAATTGCCGAAACCGGGTATTTTCCCTGAAAGTTAGAGTTATCAAAACATTCTATGTGCTGAGGTAATTGCGTTAAACGCAAATCCTTTTGCATGGTTGCTAAAATGCGATCGGTACGTAAATCTGGATTTAATTTTTCGTATTGATTTAGCTTTTCCTTTTTAAAGAATAATACATTTTTTTGCGAGAGTTCTAAAAGTTTCTTCTTTTCGCCAAGTTTTGGAACGGTAAAACGTAAACTCTCGTCCTCAAGCAATGGTTCAAAAGGAACAATAATTTCTCTTGATGTGCTGCTAAATTTCGTTCTGAAATCAAGCATAGCCGAAGTTAAAATTTCATCGTCACTTTCATCCAGCTGCTTTTTTACCTCTATAGTTTGCGTTTGAATAATCGTTCCGTTCATCACCTTAAGGTAATTCACAAATGCATAACGTTCATCAGATGCAATACTCACCACATCAACATTCGTAATTGCGCTATTAACAACGGTCGATTTACTTTGGTATTTCTCTAAAACTTCCAATCTTCTGGCGTATTGATGCGCCATTTCAAAATTCAGGTCTTCGGATGCTTTTTTTATAACATTTTTAACATCGCGAATTACATTGCCAATTTTACCATTTAAAATCTCCTTTATCTCGCCAATGTTTTTATCATAATCACTTTCTGTTTGATAAGCCTGACATGGGCCTTTACAGTTTCCGATTTGGTATTCTAAGCAAACTTTAAACTTGCCTTCTGCAATATTTTTATCGTTTAAAGGCAAGCTGCAGGTTCTTAAAGCATAAGTTTCCTTAATTAAATCTAAAATGGTGTGCATCATCCCAATCGAACCATAAGGGCCAAAATAGGTAGAACCGTCTTTAATTACTTTTCTTGTCCAATAAATTCTTGGATAGTTTTCGTTTTTAACAATAATCCACGGATAAGTTTTGTCATCCTTTAAATTAATATTAAATTTTGGCTGATGCTTTTTTATCAAGCTATTTTCAAGCAGCCAGGCATCTATTTCAGTATCAACTATAGTAAAAGTTATCTTTCTAATTTTCGAAACCAGAACCCTTGTTTTACCGTTGAATTGGTTTTTATCACTGTTAAAATAAGAGCCGACGCGGTTGCGCAAATCTTTTGCTTTACCAATGTACATGAGCTTGCCATCCGCATCCCAATATTGGTATACGCCGGGTTTATGGGGAATTGCCGTTAAGGCTGTTTTATGGTCGAAACTGCTCATTAATTACAAAAATAATAATAGAAAGGGAAATCGTTGCCTAAACAGCTAGTGGATTCTTATTGCTCTAAAGGATTTGGGTGTGCCCCCAGCTACGGCAAGGGGTCAGGCTATTCGTTTCAAATCCTCAAGCTGATGAAGAATCGGCACTACGGGTTTTACACTTCTATCCTTTACGCAACCTAAAAGCCTAACTTCTCATCAAGCTCTGTTGTGCCTTCTTCTTGTTTTTGGTATTGGTTACAATCAAATACAATTGAAACTCCAGATTTTGGGGCTTCAAAATCGGCATGACTTATTTTTAACCCCGGATTAGCGTAAACTCTTTTAATAAAACCAGCAAAAATGGGTAGCGCAGTATTTGCACCCTCGCCATCTCTCGTACTTATGAAGTGAAAAGCTCTATCCTCACAACCTGTCCAGATTCCGGTTACCAGCTGTGGTGTTATTGCCATAAACCAACCATCAGAGTTGTTCTGTGTAGTACCTGTTTTACCTCCTATGGGTGCATTTACTTTGTATTTATAATTTAGTCTTGCACCAGTTCCTCCTGTAACAACGCCTTTAAGCATTCGAGTCATTACATAAGCAACTTCTTCACTCATAACAGGTTTTGGTATGGGTTTTTGAGAAAACAAAACAACGCCATTCTTATCTTCAATTCTTAATAGATAAACGGGCTGCGTATAAATTCCCTTATTTGCGAAAGCACCATAAGCACCGACCATATTATAAATCGATGAATCAAAAGTGCCCAAAGCTATCGAAGGATATGCTGGTACATTCGGAATACCCATCTTAGTCGCCAGTGTTGAAACAGCAACGGGGCCAACTTGCTTCATTAAATATGCGGTAACATAATTTTGAGAGTACGCTAAAGCTTTTTGTAATGTAATTGCACCTGGTAGTGGTGTACCCGATGAGCGGGGTGTCCAAGGTTCTCCGTAGCCTTCTATGGTTACCGGCACATTAGGTACAGTTAAACATGGTGAAAAACCATTTTCTACAGCTACAGCATACGTAAAGGGTTTTGCTGTAGAGCCAACCTGACGGGTTCCCATTTTAACCTGATCATACTTGAAATGTTCATAATTAATTCCTCCAACCCAAGCTTTAACATAGCCATTTGTTGGGTCCATTGTCATCATTGCATTGCGTAAAAGCATTTTGTAATAACGAACAGAGTCGATTGGTTTCATCGTTGTATCAACGTTCCCTTTCCAGGTAAAAATGGTTAATTCGGTTGGTGTATTAAATTCTTTTTTAATTTCTTCGTCGGTTTTGCCTTCTAATTTAGCAGATTTATAACGGTCGGATCGTTTAACGCCTTGTTCAATTTGTAGTGCTTTATCTTTAAAAGGATTTCTGCCTTTCCAACTATTTATAAATTGGGCTTGCAGCACCTTCATGTATTCTTTCTGAGCAGCTTCGGCATACTCCTGCATTTCATAATTAATGGTGGTATAAACTTTTAAACCATCTCTATCTAAATCGTAAGCTGTACCATCGGGTTTTGTAATGCCCTGTTCTTCAAAAATGTTTTTAATATCATTTTTTAAAACCGACCTAAAATACGGTGCTATACCATCATTTACGGTTGCGGCATTAAAGTGTAAGTTAAGTGGTTTAGCTTGCTCTTCTTCAAACTGTTGTTGAGTTAATAAATCTGATTTAACCATCATAGCCATAACCGTATTTCTTCTGGCTTTAGAACGTTCTGGATTGCGGGTTGGGGAGTACATGGTAATCCCTTTCTGCATGCCCACTAGTGTTGCCGCTTGAGGAACAGATAATTTATCTGGCGTGGTATTGAAATAAACCCTTGCGGCCGATTTAATTCCATAAGCCTGGTTGCCGAAATCAACAGTATTTAAATACATAGTAATGATTTCTTCCTTCGTATAATTTCTTTCGAGTTTAACAGCTACAACCCATTCCTTAAATTTTTGCATTACTCGTTTAAAGAAATTTCTTTGTCGGCCTTCTTCCGAGAATAAATTTAGAGCCAATTGTTGCGTAATGGTACTTCCACCTTGCTTCTTGCCGATTAAGTTATAGCCGATTATGGTAAAAGTACGCTGAAAATCAATTCCTGAGTGCTCTTTAAAACGGGTATCCTCAGTTGCTATTAATCCGTTAATTACATTTGGCGAAATTTCTTTATAGGTAACGTTCGAACGGTTTTGAACGAAATATGTACCTAAAGTGCGACCATCTTCAGCAATAATTTCTGATGCCTGGTTACTTTTAGGATGTTCGATATCTCTGAAAGATGGTAAGCTACCAAAAAGCCCAAAACCCATCATAGAAATAAAAATTGCAAATAGGGCTATGCCACCAATTACAATCTTCCAAATTCTGAGGTTATATCTTTTAATATCGGCAGCTGTAAGGGATTTATTCATTTTAATAATTGTTTTTGTAAAACTCCAAATATTCGTTGATACGAGTTCTATCTGTTAGTTTTTCGAAATTTTCTTTACTGATAATGAAACTTTTATACTTGTTTGCAGGCACTTTCATTATGTTTTTTAATTGGCCTTTAATGCTCTCTTCGTATATTTTTGCGTCTTCCAAATCAACAAAACTAGTTACATATATAAGTTGATCATTATCTAATTCAACCAATTTATGAGCCAAATCGTTATCTGGATAATTACCCCGGTTAAATTGGCCAATACCAAATCTAGAAGAGCTCAAAGTTAAGGAAGCATCTTCAACATTTACTACGTAATAATAAGTATTTGAGGTAGCCGTGCTGAAAATACTTGCTGGCTTGGTAATGTCCGTCTTAACATCTATCGGTTTTTCAATAGATTTAGTTACTGTTTCAGTAGGTTTTGTTACGGTTGCCGCATTAATGTTTTCAATTGGTTTTGGTTTAACATCAGTCGGTTTTGCCTGGCTTACAAATCGGGGCTCATTAGAATCGAAATCTATCAAAGCAACCCGGCGTAATTTAAATTCATCGAGATTTGCCTCAATATATTTAAGATGGTCTTTAACCAAAGGTGTTATAAGTAAATCGTTTGGATAAAGTGTTGTAATGCTGTTAAACTCGGTAAGCAAAGCATCAACTTTTGAAGTTCTGCCTATAGCTATTGCTTTTAAATAAGCATATTGTGGCGCCAGATCATTATTTGGGTATGTCGATATATTCTCATTCGATTGTTTAATAACAGTTCCATAATCCTTCATTATATAAGCATCGAAAACCTGATTATAATTCCTATTTATCGCATTTTCTAATTCATCTTGCTTTGCAGAATAAGTTGGGTTCAGAATAGTTTTTGCAAAATTAGATTCAGGAAATTTGGTTAAAACCAGTTGCCTGTATTCATTCGATTTTCCTTCTTCGCTACCTTTGTAATTTAAATACAGACTGTAATAAATTGCGACTAAGTGATTATTTTCGGGGAAACGTTTAAGTAATTCTAAATAAACCTTATTTGATTCTGCTTTATCATTTAACTCTTGTTGGTAAAAACTAGCAATTTCAAAGTAAGCATCGATAATCTTTTGGTTTGATAGGGCGACAAGTTGAGCCGTTATAGGTAAAGCTTCTGTAAATTGTTTTTCCAGAGAAGTTTGATCTGCTAAAGCTTTTGCATCCGGATCAGTAGATGATGAAATTCCGGGAACCGTGTTGCCACCTGCTAAAATTTGATTGTTTTCTTGTGCTGATGAACGAACACTTTGACGCCAGTTATCTTCTAATTGTCGGTTACCCCAACGCTTTTTGAAATCGCTAAAGCCATTACTTATTGCTGCATTATTGTTAAAATAGAAAGTGTTGCCAGTTCCGTTAGATGGATTGGCATTTAAGCTCGGATTTAAAAAAGCAGCATTATCGAGCGACGGATTACCTAATGAAGCAACATTTGCAACTTCAACCTTTGCTCTTAAGTAATCTTTAATTTTATTAGCTCTTTCGCTTTCAGGTAGCTTAGCAAAGGCCTGTAGCGTATCTTCTTTGGCTATAATTGTATAGCGATCGGATAAATATTGCAGGTTTTCTGCCTTTTTAACAATGCTATCATAATCGGGGAAATTTTTAGGTAAAATTGCAACAGTGCTATCGTAATACAGTTTTGCCTTAATGTAATTTTTAAATTCCTTAAAATTTAAATCAGCAATTCTTAAATATGATAAAGCTTTTTGATTTTGATTTCTGGTACTGTTTGCAATGGATTTCTGATAATTTTCTTCTGCTTTACCGAAATTTCCTTCAGTGTTGTAAAGTTCACCTACTTTATAGTAAATCTGATCTATGTAATCAAAGTTTTTATCATCTTTTAATAGCGAAAGTAGAGCTTTATCTTCATCCACTTTGTACCCACTTATTAGCGCCTTTACCCTTATTCGTTCTAAATTAGCATGAAAATACATCTCAAAAGGTGCATTACTGTTTTCAACTTTTGTGAAATTTATAAAAGCATTTTGTAAGTTATTTTCCTTTTCTTGTAATTGTGCTAAAATATATTGCCAGCGAATTCTTAATTGTTTTTCATCCGCATTTCTTATTGCGGTTTCTAACAATAATATAGCTTCTTTATAACGCTTTTGATAAATACGCATTTGAGCAGTTGTAGCCAAAGGCTCTGCTAAATCTTTTTTTAACTGATCTTGGGCACGTAACATAGTATCCAGAATTTTATCTGCATAAATCATGTTATTTAATTGCATTTGGCTTTTTGCCTTCCAATTAAGTGCCATAATGAAGGTTTTTAGATTGCTGCTATAAGTTTTAGCCGTATAATCAAAATATTCGGATGCAATAAAATAATTACCTTTTAAGTAATTTGCCTTACCCAAAAGCATATAAGAATCATCAATATAATTACTGAAACTTTTATCGTTAATTATGGCCTGGCCTTTGAAAATAACATCATCTAATGATTTATTTGCGGCACCAGGTGTTAATGTTAGTAATACCTGAGGTTCTGGATCTAAATAAACAGGTAAAATCTTATCATAATTGTCGGCATAAGTTTGTATTAAACCTTCATTGTATTCGGTAAGTAAAACATTTGAGTTGTAGATATAGTTATACCTTGCCGTTAAGTTTTGAAACTTACGGTCTATAGCGGTATCTTTATTAGCTACACAGCCATATATAAATAACAGGCTTAAAAGAAGAAGTGAGGGAGATAAGGTTTTGTTTGTGTGTTTTTTCAAGTATCAATAATCGCGTTAGTGGATATACAATAAACAAAATTTAGTTAAAATTATTTTATTTGGCAACAAATTTTAATTATTCAAAGTTAAATAATTATTGCATTAAAAAATGGAAAAGCCTAAAGAAGAGGATACAAGAAAAAAGGTAAATGATGCTGCAAAATATTCGGCTATTGGTTTTCAGATGATTGCAACAATTGGCTTGTTTACCTTTATAGGATATAAAATTGATGAGCATCGTAATAGTAAAACCAACATTATTACAGCTGTATTTGCGCTTGCGGGTGTTGGCATTGCGCTTTATCAAGCAATTCGGCAAGCAACGAAGTGATTGTTACATTGATTGATTATTAAATATGAATTCAACAATTAAGTAATGCACAAGCAATAATTTAGTAGTTATCTGTTAGCGAGTTGATTTTAAAAAACTTATCTTTGCTGAAATTTTTAACATAAAGAAAGATTCCGTTGACCCTAACCAAATTTACCAGTTTCTATTTAGTTTTTGTTGGCGTCCTTATCGGCATTATAGCTACGTTGCCTGTTGTATTTCCCTCTGTAAATTTATTAATCCCTCAGTTTTGGCTAATGTTTGGCTTTTTAGCTGGTATAACTTTTATTGCGTATGTGCTTGTTGATATTGGTATAAAACGCGATCCTGAAGTTGGAATAATGGCGATTATGGGATCGATTGCAGTAAAAATGATTTTTTGTATGGCTTTTGTGTTGATTTACAGTATAAAAGGTAAGGGAATTGGGGTTCTGTTTCTGCTAAATTTTTTTTCTTTATATTTATTGTTTTCAGTCTTTGAAATATACTGTTTGTTACGTAACTTGCGCCACCAAAATTTAAAGTAAAAATCTGCCAATAAATGGATTGTAACCAAGTTTTAGTGTCTAAAGTTAAGAAGGTAATTGTTGTTTTTACGCTTTTAATCGCGTTTTTATCTATCAAAATTGATACTTTCGCCCAAAGTGATAGTGCTGTAGTTCCTGTTGATAGTGTTGTTGCCAAAACAGCTGAAGCTGCTTCTGGCGAACATGGTTCGGTAGAACACGATAAAGAAAAATTCGAACCAACAAAAATAATCATGGAGCACATTGCAGATTCGCACATGTGGCATCTTTGGGGGCAGACTTCATTACCTCTTCCTGTTATTTTATATACTAACGGTGGTTTAGAAGTTTTCTCTTCTGGCAACTTTCATCATGGAGAACATGATTATGTTGGTAAATATAATACTTACCGTTTAGAGGAAGACCACGTTAAAGTGGTTGGTGCTGATGGTAAAATTGACGAGTCGGCATCTGTTTTAGATTTCTCTATTACTAAAAATGTTGCAGCAATGTTTGTTGCGATACTGGTTATCTTAATCGTGTTTATTTCTGTTGCGGGTTCTTACAAAAAACGTGTTGGTAAGGCACCTAAAGGTTTGCAATCTTTTATTGAGCCTATAGTTGTTTTTGTGAGAGACGATATTGCTAAACCGAATATTGGCCATAAATATGCAAAGTTTATGCCGTATCTATTAACCACATTTTTCTTTATTCTCTTCAACAACTTATTAGGTTTGGTGCCAATTTTCCCGGGTAGTGCTAATGTAACAGGTAATATTGCTTTAACGTTTGTTATGGCTTTAGGTACCTTGCTTATCGTAAACTTGAACGGTAATAAATATTATTGGAAACACATCTTTTTGCCTGATGTTCCTTTTTGGCTGTGGCCTTTAATGGTTGTTGTAGAGGTTGTTGGTATTATTTCTAAGCCATTCGCTTTAATGGTTCGTTTATTTGCGAACATTACAGCTGGTCACATTATTGTGTTAAGTTTAATATCCTTAATATTTATTTTCGAAACATTAGCTATTGCGCCAGTTTCAGTGGCATTCGTAATATTTATGGATGTGTTAGAATTGTTAGTAGCATTTTTACAGGCCTTTATTTTTACATTACTTACCGCCTTATTTATTGGTATGGCAGTAGAAGAGCATCATTAATAGAAAACTATTTTTTACAATTAATATAAATTAAATTAGTTATGGTAGGTTCAATCGCGGCAATTGGTGCCGGTTTAGCAGTAATCGGTGCAGGTATCGGTATCGGTCAAGTAGGTGGTAAAGCAATGGAAGGTATTGCTCGTCAACCAGAAGCTGCATCAAAAATTCAGACTGCAATGATTATTGCTGCTGCCCTTATTGAGGGTGTTGCTTTATTCGGTGTAGTAGTTGCATTATTAGGTAATAGCCTTAAATAATTCAAACTGAAAGAATTAGGTTGGGTATCTAACGATTGGTTATTTACCCAGCCTTATAACAAGATTAAGATTAAAAAAATTAGATAATATGGAATTAGTAACCCCAAGCATAGGATTAGTTTTTTGGACATCATTAGCGTTCATTTGCTTATTAATATTACTTAGGAAATTTGCATGGAAACCTATTTTAGGGGCTATCCACGAACGTGAGCAGAGCATTGACGAGGCGCTTAACAAAGCTGAATTAGCTAAACAAGAAATGACTCGTTTGACTAGCCAAAATCAAGATTTAATGCAACAAGCCCGTGCTGAGCGTGATGAAATTTTGAAGGAAGCTAAAACCTTAAAAGATGGAATCTTAAACGAAGCTAAAAAACAAGCTCAGGTAGAAGGTGCTAAATTGATTGAGAAAGCTAAGATCGAAATCGAAAACCAAAAGAAAGCAGCTTTAGCAGAAGTTAAAGACCAGGTTTCTTCATTATCATTAGAAATTGCAGAGCGTGTTTTACGTACTCAATTAGATGATAAAACTAAGCAAGAGGCTTTAGTAGCTAACTTGTTAAAAGACGTTGAATTAAATTAAGTTTAAAGTACAAAGTTTAAAGTTTAGAGTTTAGAGTTAAGGATTTGATCTTTTAACTTTTAGCCTTCAACTTTCAACTTTCAACTCAAAAATATGTCAGAAATTAAAGTTGCAAGCAGATACGCAAAATCATTAATAGACTTAGCTGTTGAAAATAATGCATTAGCCGATTCTTATAACGATATGGTTTTGTTTGAAAAAGTGGTTGATGAAACCCCTGAGCTGGAAGCGATATTGAAAAATCCAATTGTACCTTTAGATAAGAAAACAGGTATTTTGAATGGAATTTTTGCTGATAAAGTAGGAAAGTTAACCCTAACCTTCTTTAAAATTGTGGTTAATAAGGGGCGTTCGGCTATTTTATTTAGTACTGCAAAGCAATTTATAGAACAATACAATAAAATTAAAGGTATTGTTACGGCTGATGTCACAACTGCTACCGCTTTAAGCGCAACTGCTAAACAAGAAATTATTGCAATTGTAAAAAAAGAATTAGGTGCTAATGAAGTTATTGTTAATGAGAAAATTGACGAAAAACTAATTGGCGGCTTTATTTTAAAAGTTGGTGATAAGCAGTTTGATGCAAGTATTGCCAGCGGATTAAGTAAGTTAAAAAAGGAATTTGCACATTAGTATCGAGATTTGAGTATCAAGTTTAGATTTTAAAAGCAAACTGAATTTGAGGGCTACTGGAACAACGAAAGAACTACAGGCTTAATAATATAAACCCGATTGACAGCGGTATTTTTGTCATCCAGAGCGTAGTCGAAGGATCAAAAATTTAGCAGAAAGCGGGACTGGAACAACAAAAGAATTACAAGATTTACATTTACAAAAAGATATAAATTAAAATTATGGTAGAGGTAAGACCAGACGAAGTATCGGCAATTATCAGACAGCAATTGGCGGGCTTCAAATCAGAAACCGAACTGGAAGAAGTTGGTACCGTGTTGCAAGTGGGCGACGGTATTGCCCGTGTTTACGGTTTAACTAAAGTTCAATCGGGAGAGTTGGTTGAATTTGCAAACGGCCTGCAGGGCATTGTATTAAACCTTGAAGAAGATAACGTTGGTGTGGTACTTTTGGGTGCTTCTGACGAGATTAAAGAAGGTGATACAATTAAACGTACCAAAAAAATTGCCTCTATTAAAGTTGGTGAAGGTATGCTTGGGCGTGTAGTTAACACTTTAGGAGAACCTTTAGATGGTAAGGGTCCGATCCTAGGTGAAACTTACGAAATGCCTTTAGAGCGTAAAGCACCAGGTGTAATTTATCGTCAGCCGGTAAATGAGCCTTTACAAACTGGTATTAAAGCAATCGATGCAATGATTCCAATTGGTCGTGGTCAACGTGAGTTGGTTATTGGCGATCGTCAAATTGGTAAAACTGCGGTTTGTATCGATACCATTATCAACCAAAAAGAATTTTATGAAGCAGGCCAGCCTGTGTTCTGTATTTATGTAGCTATTGGTCAGAAAAACTCTACCGTTGCCAACATTGTACGTACACTAGAGGAAAATGGTGCTTTACCATATACAGTTGTTGTTGCTGCTTCCGCTGCTGATCCTGCTCCAATGCAGTTTTATGCTCCGTTTGCTGGTGCTGCAATTGGCGAGTTTTTCCGTGATACAGGTAGACCAGCATTAATTGTTTATGATGATTTATCTAAACAGGCTGTTGCTTACCGTGAGGTATCTTTATTACTTCGTCGTCCACCAGGCCGTGAGGCATATCCAGGTGACGTGTTCTACTTACACAGTCGTTTGCTAGAAAGGGCTGCGAAAATTAACGCTAATGATGATATCGCTAAAGCGATGAATGATTTACCAGAATCTATCCGTCACATTGTTAAAGGTGGTGGTTCATTAACAGCTTTACCAATTATCGAAACTCAAGCGGGTGACGTTTCTGCATATATTCCAACCAACGTAATTTCGATTACTGATGGTCAGATTTTCTTAGAGTCGAACTTGTTCAACTCAGGTATTCGTCCGGCAATTAACGTAGGTATTTCGGTATCGCGTGTTGGTGGTAATGCTCAGATTAAATCGATGAAAAAAGTAGCAGGTACTTTAAAATTAGATCAGGCTCAATACCGCGAGTTAGAGGCTTTCTCTAAATTCGGTTCTGATTTAGATGCTGCAACAAAATCGGTTTTAGATAAAGGTGCACGTAACGTACAAATGTTAAAACAAGCACAGTTTACTCCTTTTACTGTAGAGAAACAAGTTGCTATTGTTTATGCAGGTACTAAGAACTTAATGCGTAGCGTACCAGTTGATAAAGTAAAAGAATTCGAAACTGAATATTTAACTCAATTGGAAATGCGTCATCCAGAAACCTTAGCGGCTTTAAAAGCTGGTAAATTTGATGATACCATTACAGGTGTTTTAGATACAGTTGCAAAAGAGATTTCAAGTAAATACTAATGAAGCTAAAAGCTAAAAGTAGAAAGTTCAAAGCTTTTTACTTTTAGCTTTATACTTTCCACTTAATAAGAATGGCTAATTTAAAAGAAGTAAGAAACCGAATTGCGTCGGTACAATCAACCCAGCAGATTACCAAAGCTATGAAAATGGTTTCGGCGGCGAAGTTGAAACGTGCAACAAATGCAATTATCGCTTTACGTCCTTATGCTACTAAACTAAAAGAGATTTTAGGTAATCTATCTGCAAGCTTAGAAGGTTCTTCATCTCCCTTTATACAAGAGCGTGTACCTAATAAGGTTTTGATTGTTGCAGTATCATCAAACCGTGGTTTGGCTGGTGCTTTTAACATGAACGTAATTAAAGCGGCCAATAATTTAATTGCTGAAAAATATTCAGAACAATTAAAAAATGGTAATGTAAGCATTGTATCAATCGGTAAAAAAACTCAGGATTTTTACGAGAAACGTAACTATAATGTAATCGGAAATAATAATGAGGTTTTTGCAGCTTTAACTTTCGAAAACGTAACAAAAATTACCGATGCTATTATGGCTGGTTTTATTAAAGGCGACTTTGATAAGGTTGAGGTAGTTTACAATCGTTTTAAAAATGCAGCTGTTCAAATTATTACTACTGAACAATTATTGCCTTTGCCGAAAGCTGAAGAAGTTAAAACGGAAACAAAATCTGCAAATGTTGATTACATCTTAGAGCCTTCGCAAGAAGAAATTGTTGAGCAGTTAATTCCAAAGTCAATTAAAATTCAGTTATACAAAGCCGTTTTAGATTCTCACGCATCTGAGCATGGCGCACGTATGACATCAATGGATAAGGCAACTGAAAATGCCGGTGAATTATTAAAAGCTTTAAAACTTTCATATAACCAAGCACGTCAGGCAGCAATTACAACTGAGTTAACAGAGATTGTAAGTGGTGCAGCAGCATTGAACGGATAAACTCCTAAATTCCCTAAAAGACTTAAAATACTGAACCCCTTATCTAATTGATGAGGGGTTTTTTGTTACGCGAAGATTCGTAATCCTAAATTATTATGTTTATTCTGGATTTTAATCCAAAATTATTAGGTTTTGGGTTTACCTTTACGTCATAAAATCAAATGATGAAAAAATATATATTTATTGCTTTAGCGCTCACACCGTTTTTTGTAAAAGCACAATCCGCGGCAAGAGATTACACTAACGACGTGCTTTGGCAACAAACCAGCGGCGAGTATAGAGCTTTGTGTTTTCAGGCGTACAACTTCGCCCGCTTATCATTAAAAGAAGCACTTTGGACAGATACCAGCAAAAAACCAAATTGTGTAATTGTAGATATAGACGAAACCGTTTTAGATAACTCGTCGTTTCAAGGACATGAGATTAAAAAAGGTTTAAGTTACAATCCAACCGATTGGACTGAATGGACAAACTTAGCTCAAGCCGATACTGTTCCTGGCGCTTTAGCCTTTTTAAAATTCGCAGCTTCAAAAAATATCGAAACTTTTTACCTAAGCAATCGCGATGAAAAAGATTATTCGGCCACGCTTAAAAATCTACAAAAATTTGGATTTCCGTATGCTGATGATGCCCATTTACTGGTTTCAAAAGGAACATCAAATAAAGAACCACGCCGCCAGAAAATTGCTGAAACACATAATATTTTAATGCTTTGCGGTGATAATTTAAGCGATTTCTCTAATGTGTTTTATCGTGAAAATAAAAATACAGCAGAGCAGGTGAATACAAATCAAAACCTGTTCGGAGTAAAATATATTATCTTGCCAAACCCAATGTATGGCGATTGGGAAAAGCCTTTATATCAAGGTGAAAACTTAAGCGATAAGGATAAAGCGAAGCAGCGTTTAGAACGATTAAAAAGTTACTAAGTTTATGTAATTATTCAGCAATAAGTATTACTTTTGCAGCATCATAAAAATAAACATTATGGAGAACAACGAATTAAAGCACAATACAGAAAGCATGAAAACAGCTAACCAGGCTGGAATTTATAAATTAATTATTTTTGGTGTACTGGTTTGCATGGTTGGCACTTACTTACGTTTTGCCTTCGATTCATCTATGTTATCCTTAGTTTCATGGATTATTTTGTTCATCGGTGCATTTATTTGTATCAAAGGTGTATTCAAAATTTTAGACGCATAACATATTCTCTCTAAATATCAAAGCCTGTCTTGTTCATTCACGACAGGCTTTTTTCGTTTTTATTTTTTTTCTGAAAAGCAAGTTCCTACACTTTTCGGTTTCATCAGTCCTGCTGTAAGCTCCCCTGTTTTTCAGACCATTCAAAAGTATAATTTTGTCCTCAAATTTCCTGCAATAAATCTACAGGAGATTTGAAGTTTAATGCCTGGTGTGGTCGA
>NZ_JBHSBY010000107.1:0-26418 GCF_042650905.1 Pedobacter jamesrossensis
AGCATGAGGTCAATCCTTACAAATGGCTCAAGTACACATTGGAAAATATAATGTCGATAAACCACAAAAAAATCAAGGAGCTCTACCCGCAGAACTTTAAAAATACAATGGGTTAATCAAATATGTAGTTTATAGGGCGGATACATACATTCTAACGTACATATCAATCTGTCCAATATCCTGATGATTTAATCCCCCGGTCTTAAGGTCTATAATAACGAAACATTTCAATATGTAATTGTAAAAAACTAAATCAATAAAAAAATCAGAAGTATCAGTTACAATGTGTTGTTGCCTGGCTACGAAAGCAAAGCCTTTTCCAAACTCTAACAAGAATTTCTGAATGTGGTCTATGATAGAACTTTCTAATTCCCTTTCAGAATTTTTTGCGTTTGTATTTAATCCTAAAAATTCAAAAATATAAGGGTCTTTTAAAAAGTTTTCAATTTCTTGTTGAGAATCTTGTTGAATATTATTAGATATAAGCCTTTCAAATGCAAGCGAATTAATTTGTCTTTGCAGTTCTCTACTATTCCAGTTTGAAGTGATGGATTCAGATAAATAATAGTTGCGTTTTTGCTCAGTTTCTAATCTTGAAAGTAAACGGTAATGAGTCCAACTCAATTCGTGACGCAATGCGTCACGAATTGGAAATGCTTTATAAAAGGTTCTGATGTTTCTTAGATTGCTTTCATCAAAACCTTTCCCGAACTCCATTGTAAGCAGCTGAGATAGGTTTTTTAATGTCGATTTTCCATAATCAGCTTTTGATTTTCCTGCTTGTTCATCTTCTACAATAATTTTTCCGATTTGCCAATAAGACTCCAATAGTGCAGAATTTGCCGCACGAAATACCCTCAAGCGAGATTGAATAATAATATCCTTAATTACACTAAATAAATCACTTTTTGATAACTCCATAAAAGAAATAGATTTCCTTCTTAAATATAAAAACAAAAACTAAAACGGGGCAGGTTTGTAGATAATTAATAGCTTTACAACTTTAATTAAAATCCTACAAATCTCATGTCTAACATCCATTCAGAGCCTAATAGTTTAATAAATGCATCTTCTCCTTATTTACTTCAACATGCTTATAATCCTGTTAAGTGGCACGAATGGGGAAAAGAAGCCTTAGAAAAAGCAAAAGCTGAAAACAAATTGATATTGGTTAGTATCGGTTATTCTGCTTGTCATTGGTGCCATGTAATGGAGCGTGAAAGTTTTGAAAACCATGAAGTCGCCGAGGTAATGAATCAGCATTTTATCTGTATAAAAGTGGATAGGGAAGAGCGACCAGATATTGACCAGATTTATATGTATGCCATTCAGTTAATGACTGGTAGCGGTGGCTGGCCTTTAAATTGTATTTGTTTGCCAGACCAGCGCCCGATTTATGGTGGTACTTATTTCAAGAAAAACGATTGGATTAATATTTTAGAAAATGTTGCTGGTTTATGGGCAAATGAGCCTGATAAGGCCATTCAATATGCAGAGCGATTAACTTCTGGTATCCGCGATAGCGAAAAAATAATTCCATCGGTTACGAAAGAAGCTTATACCGACGCACACCTAACTGAAATTATTGAACCCTGGAAACGCCATTTTGATATTGGCTTTGGTGGCTATAATCGTGCGCCAAAATTTCCGCTACCTAATAACTGGGTTTTCTTACTTCGATATGGGTTTTTAAAGGATGATGAATCTGTTTTTACAGCCGTTTGTCATACATTAGAGGAAATGAGTAGAGGTGGAATTTACGACCAGATAGGTGGTGGTTTCGCCCGTTATTCTGTTGATGATAAATGGCATGTTCCACATTTTGAAAAGATGCTTTATGATAATGCACAACTCATTAGTTTATATATAGAGGCTTATCAATGCACTAAATTCGATTCTTTTAAACAAACTGCCGTTGAAACCATAGAGTGGACTTTTAATGAAATGACCTCTGCGGATGGTTTGTTTTATTCGGCTCTAGATGCCGATAGCGAAGGTGTTGAAGGTAAGTTTTACATTTGGGATAAAGCTGAATTTGATGAGGTTTTAGGCGATGATGCAAAACTAATCGGAGAATATTACAATGTTACAGAAGATGGGAATTGGGAAGAGGAACATACTAACATCTTGCGTAAAACAATTAGCGATGATGATATTTTATCGAAATATGATATTGATGCTGAAACCTTATATGATAAATTAAAAGCTGCAAAGGCAAAATTACTTTTAGTAAGAGGTAAACGTGTTAGGCCAGGCTTGGATGATAAGTGTTTAACCGCCTGGAATGGAATGATGATTAAAGCCTTGGCAGATGCTGCGCAAGTTTTAAATCATGATTCTTACTATCAAAAAGCATCAGCGGCAGCAAAATTTATCATTTCTAACTTAAAAACAGAAAATGGGGGTTTGTATCGTAACTATAAAAATGGCAAACCATCAATCACTGCTTTTTTAGATGATTATGCATTTTTAATAGAGGCGTTAATTGCACTTTACGAATACGATTTTGACGAGAAATGGCTTGATGAGGCTAAATCACTAACAGATTATGTATTGGCAAATTTCACAGATACTGATTCACCGATGTTGTTTTACACATCTGCCGAAGGCGAAAGTTTAATTGCTCGTAAGCACGAAGTAATGGACAATGTAATTCCGGCGGCTAACTCTGCAATGGCTTTTAATCTGAAAAAATTAGGCTTACTTTTCGATTTAGAAAATTATACCGAAAAAGCAGCTGAAATGCTTGCTGCGGTTCATCCAAAAATCAAATCTTATGGTTCAGCGTATTCAAATTGGGCAATTTTATTATTAAATGAAATTTACGGAATCAATGAAATTGCCATCACTGGTCTAGAAACTGATATGGTTAAATTGGAGTTAAGTAATCATTATATTCCAAATAAAATTACATTAGGCGGAACAAAAAGTAACTTACCGCTGTTAAAAGGTAAGCAAAGCAATGAAACAAAAGTTTATTTTTGCCGAAATAAAGTATGCCAGCTGCCGGTTAAAACTGTTGAGGAAGCATTAGAGTATTTACAATAGAATAGCTTTTGTAGTAGTAAATAATTTAAATATTATATATTTGTATTATAATGACACTTAAGACATTACATATCGATAATCCTTCTGCGAAGCTTATAACTTTGGTTAGAAAATTGCAATCAGAAAAAGAAGCTAAATTAAAGCAGCTTGATTCTGAACGTGAAAAGTATTTCGGAACAAAGAAATAGCTTTAATGGGTAAAAAAGAGATTATACCCTTGATAACAAAGGAGGGGCACAATTATCTTATTCAATTCGAATTTATTGGTAAAGCGCAAATTCCAGACGGAGTTAAAACAGATATAGTTGATGTTCTTATATCGGTAGAAAACAATGTTGGTATTAATAATAGCTCAACACTCGGTCAATTTGCATCTATCCTTAAAAAATATCTTACCGAGAATAATGTTATTTTATATTGTTATTGTGACCATGCTGAAATTAATAGAGCGGCAAACAAGCAGAATATGAGTCCCCAAAAGTATCGGAGCAAGTTATTCTCAGCGATGTTTGACAAGCAAGGCAATGATGATTATGTCAGTCAATTAATAGTGATTAATGATGAAGTAGACCACTATATTCATCTAATATCTCATAAAAAAAATGAGGGGGATATCGTTTCACTCAAAAACGAAGTCCTGGCCCAAAAATAATACCATTACTACTTCCTTAACTAATTTATAATAGTCTCAACTTTATCTCATTGTTCACAACAATTAAAGTGCTTTTTTATTAATAACCGGGCTATATTTTGCGCTACGGGCACAGAACCAAACATTATCATATTCGTCTGATAAAAATATGCTCGTGTTATTCAATTTTATAGTTGAATATTCCGAAATCAAATAAGCACTTTTAGTACTAAACTTTGTACTAGTACTAAAAAACATTTTCTTTTCTGAACAATCATCGCATCTTTTTTGTTAGGTAAATAATTAACTTATCTTTGTCCTGCAATATATAAAAGAGCTTTTATAAGTTTAATAAGTATTTGCCGAAATAAAGTATGCCAGCTGCCAGTTAAAACTGTTGAGGAAGCATTAGAGTATTTACAATAAAACAATTTAAATGAATATTTCACCAAACTCAGTAGTGTCGTTAACTTACGAATTGCATACTACTAACGAAGAAGGACAACAAGTTTTTGTTGAAAAGGCCGATGAGCAAAATCCTTTAGTATTTTTATATGGCGTTGGCATGATGTTGCCTAAATTTGAAGAGCATTTAACTGGTTCTAAAGCTGGTGATGAATATAGCTTCGAATTATCTGCTGCTGATGGTTACGGAGAAATTGATCCAGGTGCTTTTGCAGATCTGCCAAAAACAATGTTTACAGAAGCTGGTGGTGAAGTACCTGCTGTTGGCGATGTTATTCCTTTACAAGATAATAATGGTAACCAATTCAGAGCTGGTGTTACTGCCGTTCATGATGAAACTGTTGCTGTAGATTTAAATCACCCAATGGCTGGCAAAAACTTAATGTTTGCCGGTACTATTTTAAGTGTTCGTGAAGCTACACAAGATGAGTTAGCTCATGGTCATGCGCATGGTGCTGATGGTCATTCAGGTCACTAATTCATTTTCCAATAAATAGTTTTCAGTTAAACTGATCACTTTGTCATATTAAGCCTCGATATTAATCGGGGCTTTTTGTTTTTAATTGTAAGGTATTACATCAAAAATCGACTAATGAGTAAACTATATTTATAAACTAAAATTAATCAAAATGAAAACCCTAATCTTTTCGCTATTTATATTGCTATCTTCTTACAGTTTACACGCCCAAACTGGCTTAAAAGTTGGCGATAAAGCACCAGAGTTTTTTGCTAAAAACAGCGATGGCAAAGAAATTAATCTTAAACAATTACTAAAAGAGAATAAAAGTGTGGTATTGTTTTTCTACCGTGGTCAATGGTGCCCATATTGTAATAAACATATTAAGGATTTGCAAGATTCACTTACCAGTTTAAGCTCTAAAGGTGCTTATGTGCTTGGTGTAACACCAGAAACTAATGAATCTATTGCCAAAACCAAAGGTAAAACTAAAGCTTCTTTTTCTTTAATATCTGACAGGGAATACAAAATTATGAAAGCCTATAAAGTTGATTTTGTGATGGAAGAAAGTCTTGTTTCTAAGTATAAAGGCTATGGAATTGATGTTGCAAAAAATAATGGCGCACTTGATGCTGTTTTACCTGTTCCTGCAACATACATAATTGGCAAAAATGGTAAAATAAAATTTGTACAGTTTGATAAGGATTACAAAAAAAGAGCTTCAATTAGCGAAATAGCTAGCTTGCTTTAAAAATCAAGTTTAAGCCTTAAACCACCGTTTGTAAGGTTTAAGTTGTCTTTTGAAAAGTTCTTCATTGGCACCCTTAAAAAAGGTTCAACAGCTATGTTTTTCTTTGGTGATATTTTTTGTTTATATCCCAAAGAAAAATTATAGAATCCTAAATACTTTTCTGGTGCAATAACAGATTCCTGCTGTGTTTCAGAAACTCTTTCTGTTACTAATAACATTTTTTGCTCAGAATAACCCATTGAGTTTACTACAGTGGAGTTTTGCGTTTGGCTAACAATGTAATTATTTTCTTGTTTGTTATTTAAAATCGCTAAAGCAGAAACTCCAATGCCTGTATAAAGCTTGTCGCTAATGCTGTATTTTAACTCTAATGGGATGTTTATACCCCTAACTCTAGCATCAACAGATTCTAAGCTTTTGCTGTTTGTAGAGAAGGCCTGTGATGCCGCCGGAGAAGCATTCATCATTCCTGAGGAAGCATTAGATATATCATTTTTACCACTCAAAGCAGTGTAAGCAATGCCAGAACTAATCGATAATTTTTTAGCCACATTGTAAGACAACGAAAAACCGTAATTCATATTTACTTTATTATCATTTCCCATAGCAGGAGCAACAAAAACGCCAGGTTCCCATTTATCAACTTTTTTGCTTTTTTCAGTTTTAGTTAGCTGATTATTATAACTGTCTGAAGCGAGAATTTGTTCGAAAGTAAGTTTTGAAGCAATCGGTTTTTTCTTTTCAAGAGCAATTACAACATTATTGCTGGTTGGATTTTGAGCAATTCTTTCTGAATTAATGGTATTTAATAATGTAGGTTGATTATTTGAAATATTATGAGAAGAACTGTTATCCACCAAACTAACGACTGTGTTAGATGTGTTTACAGTTGTATTCTTGTTTTCATCTATCGCGGCAATGGAAGCAGTTTTCTCATTAATTGAATTCTCTAAAGCAAAAGGTTTATTAATATCTAATTGATCTGAACTTGAAGTTTCATTTTCTTTAATAACTGGTTTATCTACGCTTTCTTCCGTTGTAGTAGTTGGTTTTTTGATAGCTTTACTTGCTTTGTTTACAACAATTTTAGTTTGGCTATCATCATTATTCCTCAAGAAAAATAAACTACCAGCAATTATAATAATTGCAGCAGCAGCAGACCATAGCGGCCAGTATATAAAACCTCTTTTTTTCTTTTCTTGTTGCACAGAGAAGCGCTCCCATGCACCGGGAGTATAAACTTCTTCGTGTGTGAGAAGATTATCTTTTATCTGGTCAATTAATTCTTTATCCATTTTTCTCATACGAATTAACCAATGTTTTTAAATAGAGCGTGCGCAGTTTATTTTTTGCTCTTGTTAGGTAAACTCTGCTCGAACTCTCTGGTATATTCATCATTTTCGATATCTCATCGTGTGCAAAGCCTTCAATTTCATAAAGGTTAAATACTAATCGGTGTGTTTCTGGTAAATCATTTAACAATTTTAAAATATCCTGAACGTGTAAATCTGAAGCTACCGAAACATTATTTACCGGGTGTTCGGCTTCTGATAGATCATCAACATAAGAATGATTTTTTAAAGTACGTAGTTTATCTATCGCCGTTCGGGATGCAATTCTGGCAATCCAACCTTTAAATGTTTTTTGTAGCTCGGCAGGATTGTTGGGTGGCTGGAAACTATCTATGTTCTTGAAAATCTTTATAAAACAATCATTTACAAGTTCTTCTCCGTCGTAACTGTTGTTAACATATCTTAAAATAATACCCATTAAATAGCCATAAAATGATTTATACATCATTTCTTTACAGCTGTTATCATTCTTTTTACAGCCTTCTATTATATCCTCAACACTGAGTATTTTTTTTATCAACCTGTAAGAACTTAATAGAGATTAGTTTTATGTAAAACGACTTTAAGATATTTTGACTACAAAATTAATGAAAATAACACCATCCTTTTTTTAATTTGGATGATGTTAATTTTCGTTTCATATGTAGGTGTTATTTATTAGTCAATATTCCTAAAGCAAATTTTGTACTGTCTGTTTTGCTTTTTAAGCCTTTTGCCCAAAGGGTATAAATTTTTCCTTTCTCAATTTTTGTAGCTGGTAATGTAGCGGTAACATTTGCACCTTCTTTAATTTGAAAAGTATAGCTATCAGATGGAGTTATTGAAATGAAAGGTGTAGATTCTTTATAAGCTTTGCCAGTAAACAATGCGGCATCTTGGCCAACAACAGCTAAATCTAATGCTGGTGCATCTGGACTTAAATTAATGAAGCGAACCTTTGCTTTATCTGTTTCAGGTGCTTTTAAATCGTCTTCAACCAATAAGATTTTTGGTGCAGGTAGAACATCTATAACAAAAGCTGAGTAAAATAAACCAGAACGCAAAGTTACATTCGCAGTACTTAGATATCTTGTCGAATCTTTTTTAACAATACCAAATAACCTAGAGCCTGGGTAAGCGCCAAAGTAACCCAAATCATTAGTGTATGTAAAATCTTTAGAGTTGGCTTTTTGATTATCAACAATAAAATCTAAAGCGCCAGTTCCTGGAGAGGCATGTACGAAGCCAATTCCTGCTACTGTAACTGAGTCAGAATTGTTCCAGTCTTTTTTACAGGCAGATACAAATAATGTTAATACAAGCAGAGAGAGTATAATTTTAATTGTACTTAATTTTTTCAGAGTAGTTTTCATTTTAATGTTTTAAATCAATTTTTAAATAAAATTGGTTAATGGCCATTAACACTTTTTTTGATAAAACGATATACAGTGAACAAACGCTACAACTCGATGATTTTTTTTTCAATAAAAAAGCCACATGAAGTTCATGTGGCTTATTACTAGGTTTTTATATTTTATTACGAATACATTTCTTCTCGAAGTTTTGCAACATCAGCGTTGTTAATATATTCGTCGTAAGTCATTAACTTATCAATTGTGCCTTTTGGCGTAATTTCGATAATCCTGTTCGCAACTGTTTCTGTTAATTGGTGATCTCGTGATGTAAACAAAATTGCACCTTTAAAGTCTTTCATTCCGCTGTTCAGTGCTTCAATAGATTCCAAATCCAGGTGATTGGTCGGTTCATCAAACATTAGCAAGTTTGCTTGCTGTAACATCATTCTCGAGAACATACAACGCATTTTCTCACCACCTGAAAGTACTTTTACGTTTTTCAAAACTTCTTCGCCCGAGAATAACATACGACCTAAAAAGCTACGTACAAATTGCTCATCAGCATCAGTTCCAGAATATTCTCGTAACCAATCAACCAAGTTTTCATCTTTGCCAGCAAAGTATTCAGAGTTATCATTCGGAATATCAGCCGTGCTGATGGTAACACCCCATTTAAATTCGCCTTTATGGTTAGTATTTCTACCAGTTAACACATCGTAAAATGCTGCGGTAGCCAAACTGTTTTGAGATATGACAGCAATCTTATCGCCCTTATTTACCATGAAGGTCACTTTGTCGAATAAAATACCATCGTTTCCGCTAGCACCCAAGTTCTCAACCTGTAAAATTTGGTCGCCAGCTTCTCTTCCGGTGTTGTTAAAAATAATAGCCGGATATTTACGGCTCGAAGCTTTAATTTCGGCAATATCAATTTTATCTAAAGCTTTTTTACGCGAAGTTGCCTGCTTAGATTTCGATGCATTTGCACTAAACCTGCGGATAAATTCCTGTAATTCTTTTACCTTATCTTCGGTTTTCTTATTCTGGTCGCTGCGTTGTTTTAACGCCAACTGACTAGATTCGTACCAGAAAGTATAGTTACCTGTATACGTGCTCATTTTTGCGAAATCGATATCCACAATGTGCGTACAAACTGCATCTAAAAAGTGCCTATCGTGACTTACAACCAATACAATGTTTTGGTAATCAGCTAAGAAATTCTCTAACCAGGCAATGGTTTCGATGTCCAAATCGTTGGTAGGCTCATCCAATAGTAAAATATCAGGATTGCCGAACAAAGCTTGGGCTAATAACACACGTACTTTTTGTGTATTATCTAATTCTTTCAGTAATTTATTGTGATTATCTTCTGTAATGCCTAAATTACTTAACATGGTTGCTGCATTGCTTTCCATATTCCAGCCATCCATTTCAGCGAAAATATTTTCCAATTCTCCGGCACGTTCGCCATCTTTTTCGGTAAAATCTTCCTTCATGTAAATGGCATCTTTCTCTTTCATGATGGCATAAAGCTCTTTATGGCCAATCATTACGGTTTCTAAAACCGAAAATTCATCAAATTCGTGGTGATTTTGTTTTAAAACGGCCATTCTTTCGCCCGGAGTAAAAGCTACACTACCCGAAGTTTGGCTCACCTCGCCAGATAAAATTTTCAGGAAAGTAGATTTACCTGCTCCGTTAGCGCCGATTACGCCATAGCAATTGCCTTGGTTAAATTTAATGTTAACGTCTTCAAATAATGTGCGTTTGCCGTATCGTAAAGATAAATTAGAAACTGAAATCATGCTGTGAAATAAATAAGCCGCAAAGATACGCAAAAAGGTTGAGGGTAAAAAGACAGAGCCTAAAACCTTTAAGATTAATAATTTGAAAACGAGCGCTCACTGTTTTATGGCAAGTGCAGCGTTTACAATTTTTTCTATCCGTTGGTTGAAACCAACGGTAATGCTTTATCGGTCTCATTTGTTAGTTAAAAAGATTTGCTTTCAATGCAAGACTTTCAGTTTCAACAATATTTTTTAATTGTCATTACGAAGCCGTGCTTTGGTAAGCTAAAGCAATTTAATTTTAAGAAGTTTTTTAGCACTTTTCCTTTTCGATAATTACCAAAAGGAAAATTTTTTATTTTTGAATATGCAAGCTTTAATCAATACCATAAAAACTACATTAAGCAAAAGCAAAGTCGAAAAGCTGGCGTCCATTGCATCAGAAGAGACTTTTTCGGTGAAAGATTTAATCGATTTAAGTTTTTATCACGATGAACAAATTGGTTTCAGAGCGGCATGGGTTTTAGAAAACGTTTATTCAAATCATCAGGAAAGGTTTTTATCTCATTCAAAATATTTTTTAGATAGATTTCCAATGCAAAATAATCTCTCGGCTTTAAGGCATTACGTTAAAATTTTAGCCTTTATGACGAAGAAAAACGCAGCTCATGAAATAAAAGAAATTATCAATGATTACGATACAAATAATATTGTTGAAGTGGTTTTTGCCTGGCTAATTGATGAGAAAATTCCAGTCGCTGTAAAATCTCATTGCTTAAATATTTTGGCTAATCTAATTCAAAAACACAAATGGATTAAAGAAGAACTTATCGAAACAATGGAATTTCTAGTTGATAAAGAAAGCATAGGTTTTTTTGCAAAAGTTAAACAGATTAGGAAACAGCTTAATAGTATCAAGTAGCAGCTATTCGAGACATCATAAAGTCAAATCTCTAATCGCTTTTAACCCTCTACCTTTAACCTTTCGCCTTTTACCTTATCTTTACAGCATGAGTACTAATTACGAAATCGTATCAAAAGTTATAAAAGAACGTCGTAGCATTTTTCCGGCAAGCTATATAAAAAAAGAAATCTCTGTTGAGGTAATTAAACAAATTTTAGAAACAGCTAATTATGCACCTACGCACAAGTTAACCCAACCTTGGCGCTTTACTGTAATCAGAAAAGCTGGTTTGGCAAAACTAGGCGAAGAACTTGGTAAACTATATAAAGAATTGGTTTCACCTCAGCAATTTCTGCAAAAAAAGTATGATAGTTTTGCTGAGAAAACGAGTCAGGCCGATTGTATTATTGCGATTAATATGGCGGTGAGTGGAAAGATTCCAGAGTGGGAAGAGTTAGCTGCCGTATCTTGTGCAGTGCAAAATATGGCTTTAACGGCAGAAAGTTTAAAAGTTGGTGCTTATTGGAGTTCGCCTCCATTAATTGATAATTTAGGCGAATTTTTAGGTTTGAAAGAAAATGAAAAGTGTATTGGTTTATTCTACATGGGCTATCATAACGAAAAACCGTGGACACCAAATCGTACATCGATAGAAGAAAAAGTAAATTGGATTGAGGGGTAAGAATTGTTGAATTGTTGAATTGTTGAATTGTTTTCGAAAATTGGCGAACAATTTAGCAATAACCATAGATTCAGAAACTGTTTAAAAATGATTATAGATTTTATAAAGGTGCTTGGGGACACGCACCTTGGCTATTGCCATGGAACGTGTCTCCACCTTCTATAAAGTAATTGAAGTTGAAATTTAAACAGTTTCGGGATTTTTTTAGGATGCTAAACCCACTAGATAATTATTTTGAGCAAAAGGATGAGCCAATTAAAAGTTGCCTGCAATATTTGCGGTTACTTTTGATTAGTTATCCTGATATAACCGAGCATTGGAAATACGGAATGCCATTTTATTACTATAAAGAAAAAATGTTCTGCTATCTTTGGATTCACAAAAAACTTCATCAACCTTATATCGGTTTGGTTGATGGAAATAAAATTGACCACCAAGATTTGTTGCAGGAGAAAAGAGCCCGAATGAAAATTTTACTAATCAATCATTTAGAGGATGTTCCGGAAGAAAAGATAAAATCTATTCTGAAATCTGCATTTGCCCTCCGAAAATAACCATCTTACATTACCCATCTAACATTATCCGTTAAAAAATATGTCTGCTTTAAAATCTCAACTGTATCAACTGTGCTTAACTTTTATTCAAAACAGAATAGAAAATATCGAATATTCGTTGCAACAGGCGAGGCAGGCATCAAACGATGATACTAAAAGTAGTGCAGGCGATAAATACGAAACTACCCGTGAAATGATGCAGCAAGAAATGGATAGAAATAGTAAATTATTATACGAGGCTGGTCAGCAGAAAATTGCTTTACAACAAGTAGAAAATGTTGATGTAGCTAAAGAAGTAAAAAACGGAAGTCTGGTTTTAACATCAAGTGGTAATTTCTACATCAGCATTAGTGCAGGAGAACTAAAAGCTGATGGAAAAACATTCTTCGCTGTTTCTCAGGCTGCACCAATTGGTAAACTTTTTATAGGCAAAAAAGTTGGAGATGAGTTAAGTTTTAATGGAAAGAAATATTTGATTGAAGAGATATTGTAAATTATATTAATGATTTAAATTCTTACTTTATCTTCATTCTTTGTGCAAAATCAGGGTTTAAATAACTTTTTAAATCTGTAAAAGGAACAAAAACTACAATTTGTCCTTGCGCATAGCTTGCAACCTCGTAAGGGTTGTACATAAAAGCAATTCCGTTTGCGTTGAAGTAAAAATTCTTATTTGGCTTTAAAAAGTTATCAAATAATACTGTAGTCAGCTGCTCACTTGATTTTATATTATAATTTCTTCTTAGGTTTTTCTCCAAAATCTTTTGTAAAGTATTCGAATCTATTTTTAATATATCGCCCAAAACCATTTGCTTCTTGCTTTTTACATCAAGGCAATGCATGGTGCTGCCGTAATTTCCATGAGCACCGCCTGTGTAAGCATCCGAAAGGAAATCGATAACTACATAACCGTTATCGTTATATGCAATAGATTGCTGACTATTATCGGTGTAATTCATCCACTGTAGAAAACCTCTATCTGGTCCTGTTTTTTGCTGTTCGGTGATTTGGCTTTTATAATCGGCAAAATAATCCTGTGCAATTTTTTTAAATCCGGCAATTCTATCTTTAGAACCAGTTCTTATTCCTGAAATATCTAGGAGTTGGTTGTCAACCCATATTCCGGTTTCATTATCAACTTTGGGTTTTAAATATTCAAAACTAATTTGAGCAACCGGAGATTTCACATCATTAGGCATTGCTTTAACCGAATCCTGGTATATTCCTGCTGTAAATTCGTAACTACCTTCCGGGTATTTTTCTTGCAGGGCTACTGCAAATTTTTTGTTATCTTTTTCATTAGACCAGGTTCCGGTAAAACCATTTCCATTCCACTTTAAACCAATTTTAGATTGCTTAGCATCTTTATCGAAATAATAATCGTAAAAACCATTCTCAAAAAGAACAACACTATCCTGACCAATTAAAGTATCGGTAGATAAATTTAACCACGAGCCTTCGTAATAATAAACGCCACTATAATCATTATTTACTTTTTGCAAATGCATAACTACAGGTTTGCCAGCAATTGTACCTTCCAATCTTTTGTAAAAGGTATTTGTTAGCGCAGTTTTTTCGCTTTTAGGTGAGTTGCTTTTGCTATCATTGTTTTCAGATTTTGGATTATTACAGGCTGAAAGTATAATCAAAGCTAAAAGCGTAGTGTAAATTAGGTTTTTCATGTTTAGGGATGATGCTAAGGATTTATTAATCTACATTTACGATTTAGGTTTTGTTTTATTAAAACTCTTATTAATGCTGAAATAAAGATTTTTTGCTGTGTATCTTCCCGGGTCAATTATTCTTCTAATGGTTAATAATGGATATTTTTCATCTCTCGCTGTTGATAAAATAAAAGCAGCTTTAAAACCATGTTCTTTAAGTTTATGCAAGTTTGCCGCTTTGAAAACACCATAAGGATATGCAAAATATTCTACTTTTTTGCCGGTAATTTCTTCGAGTTTTTTAGTAGGTTCATCTATCTGGGTTTTCCAATCTTCATCAGTAAACTGAGTAAAGTTTTTATGATCGTATGTATGACTTGCAATGGTATTTCCTTCATCCGCTAATTGTTTAATTTGCTCCTTCGTCATGTAATTAATTCTACCTTTTCTGCCAATAGAAACCGTCATGATAAAATAAACACCTTTAAAGCCATATTTTTTGAGTGTAGCATTTCCAATTGTAAACTGATCTTCATCCGTATCATCGAAAGTTATCATAATCGGTTTTTCAGGAAGTTTTGCTCCGTAAACTAAATAATTGTAAAGTTGATCGGGTAGAATGGTATGATAATCACTATCTGCCAACATTTTTATGTGTTCTCTAAATTTATCTGGCGCAATAATATCGTCGTGTGCTCTTTTACTATCGCTGGCTATGTTATTTCTAATTTGATGGTAACATAAAACCGGAACTTCGCGTTTAGCTAAAATTGCTGCAGCATCAGCTGGTTTTAAATTCGTTGTATCTGTTTTTTCTTTTTCAGAAACATTCTTTTCTAATGGTTTTTCTTTCGCCTGATGGTTTGAACACGATGATAAAATTAATGCAGCAAATAGTATAGTTAGGAGGGGATGAGCGATGTTTTTAAGAGTTTTATTCAATTTATTTTAATTTTATTTAACCAAAGATACTGCGTTTTCAGATATTATAAATTCTTTTTCATACGCATCCCATTCTTTTTTTGTGATGCCCGATTTCAGCGCATTTTCTTTAAAAAAGGAATAGTCTGTTGGTGTGTTTTTTGCAGTTAAACAAGTTTTTAAAAACTTAAACATTTGCTTTTCTCCTACTATTTGCTCTAAACCTCTTAATAAAAAAGGACCGTATGAATAGCGATATGTTCCAGAAATCTGGTTCATGTCTGTAACTTTATTTAATGGCAGCGCTTTAAAATTCTTCAGCTCTTTTCCCTTTCTTTGGAAATAATTTGTTGCAAAATCTTTCCCGAATTTCTTTTCACTTGCCTTAACGGATAAATATTCGGCGGTAGATTCTAAAAAGAACCAAAATAATGTAGAGTTCGGCTGTAAAACATTACCAAAATAGTAATGGCCAATTTCATGAGCAATAAAAGGATAATCGGTAGAATCTTTTAGTTTCGAATGTTTCTCATCAATCATATCACCTAATTTTATTCCAGCAAAAGCAATTGTTGGAAATGAAACAAAGCCCCAGCTTCTACCTTTGTTAAATTTTTCTACAGGCTGATGCTCGATAAAAACATTTTTAGTATGATAGGGAATTTCTAACGATTTAAAATAATAAGCTTTCATTTCAGCAATGTTTTGCTCGAAAATATTCAGCTGCTTATTATTCATTTCTGTGTTCAGAAACAAAGCACCAGAAGTTTTTTGAACACCATAATCACCTGCAAATATTAAAGGCGCAATAGCAATAGTAGATTTAAAATTCGCAACGGGCCCTGGTTTAGGTAAATCGCCATTCACAAAAATCATCTTCGCCTCCTTACTAATAACCTCAATATTGTAGGTCATTTGCTCAATTTGCTTATCTCCTTTAACATCATAAATTATTGGGTACCATTTCGATTGATCGGTTGCCCTCATTGTTTTGCCGTTAAAAGCAATTAAGCCTTTAAAATCTATAAAATTTAGCGTGTCGTTATATATTGGAAATGCACCTGTGTAAACGATACGAAGTTTTTTTGGATTGGTAAGAACATCATTGCCTTTTTGCGGAACATATATTAATCCTTCGCCACGCATTTTTCCATTATAAAAACCATCGTAGCTAAGCGTGTTATTTAAAGAATCTTTTATCGCTTTTATATTGAAACCTTTGTTGAGTAAAATCTGATAATCCTTTCCAAAATCAGGAATGTTGGTTAAAGTGAAATCGCAACTGATTTGCCCGGTAGACATTACAATTTCGACTTTACCACTTAAGTGCGGAATTTGTGCTGTCACAATATTAAATGTGAAAGCCATTGCGATAAGAAGTAAAATTTTTTTCATGAGATTGTTGTTTTAAAAAAGAAAACCCCAACAAATGCCGGGGTTTTATAAATTATTAAAAGCTATTTTTAATGCTATTACTTAATGTTTTTGGACTCCAATAACCACTGGCAATTATTCTGCGGATGGTAAATAATGGGTCTTTTTCATCACGTTTGGTAGATAATTGAAAAGCCATTCTAAAACCACGTTTTTTTAACTCAGGAATACCTTCTGCATTCCATAAACCAAATGGGTAAGCAAATTCCGTCATTTTTTTGCCTGTAATTTCTTCTAGCTTTTTAGTTGGCTTATCTAATTGTTCTTCCCAATCTTTACCTGCATATTTTTTAAAGTTCTTATGGTCGTATGTGTGCGAACCAATTACACCACCTTCATCAGAAAGTTGTTTAATTTGTTCTTTAGTCATATAATTTACAAACTTTCCTTTTCTGCCGATGGAAACCGTCATGATGAAATAAACACCTTTGAAACCTAATTTATCCAATGTTGGGCGAACAATTGTAAACTGATCTTCGTCAGTATCATCAAAAGTTAGCATAATTGGTTTACTTGGTAATTTTGCACCTGTATTTAAATAAGCATAAAGCTGATCGGGTAAAATTGTGTGGTAACCACTATCGGCCAACATTTTCATCTGATCTTTAAAGTTCTGAATTTCCACTATGTAATCTTTTCCAACCTTACCGTCGGTGGGTTTCCAGTTTCTAACCTGATGATAACATAAAATAGGCACTTGTTTGCGCTCTAGAATAGTTTTTGCATCAGCAACTTTTATTTTAGAAACATCAAGGGGTGTTGCGCCTTCGGTTTCTTTTACAACTTGCTCTGTAGAATCGGGGTTTTTACCACTTTCGGTTTGAGATTTAGATTGGCAGCCAGTAAATAAAATAACACCAGCGGTTATAATGGTTAAAAATTTGAATTTCATAGATAAGTATTTCGTGCAAAAATACTTAATTCGTTAATTAATTATACTCAAAATAAGAATGTGTTGATAATTATTTAGCGCTTTCTTTTTTTATTTAAACTATCGCATTTATTACAAGTTCGTTGCCTTAAAATTGCAATTATTAGATAATTTAGGCATCTAAAAATCAAGCATTAATGAATAAAATTTACAAACTCTTTTTAGGTGCTCAACTTTTATCGCTTACGGTTATAGCTCAAACAAAAACCTTTACGATAACCGAAAATGTACAGGCACAGCCAAAAGCTAATTATCAGCTTGCATCAAGATTTTCGCCTAATAAATTAAAGAAAATGGTGTATTCTACTTCTGTAGATCCGCATTGGCTTAAACTAAGTAATCGTTTTTGGTACACTTTCGAAAGCCCAAAAGGTAAATTCTGGTATCTGGTAGACCCAGCTACGAAAAGCAAGAAGCAAATGTTCGATAATGCCAAAGTTGCTGCAGATATTACTTTAATTGTTCGCGATCCTTTTGATGCTGAACACTTACCGTTAGAAAATCTAAAATTTGCTGCGGATGAAAAAAGTATTTCTTTCGAAATTAAAAGTACTATTGATGAGTTGAAACAGGATAGAAAAGATAAGAAAGCTGCAGATTCGATGCAGAAAAAAATCTATTCATTTAAATATGATTTAGCAACAACCAAGCTTACAGAAGTTCCGAATTTTAGCAAGCCGAAGCCAAAACCGAGTTGGGGTTCAGTTGCGCCAGATTCATCTGCCATTATATTTTCACGAAATTATAATTTGTATTGGATGGATAAAGAAAACTACAAAAAAGCTGTTAAAAATGAAGATGACAGCACAATTGTAGAACATCAATTAACAAAAGATGGCGTTAAGTTTTACTCTTATGGTAGCGATGGTGACGGAGAAAATAACGTTGAAAACGAAAAAAATAATAAAAAGCGCCGTGGTGCTTATGTATTATGGTCGCCGAATGCAAAATATTTTGTGTTAGATAGAACGGATTCTCGCAAGGTTAAAGATTTGTGGGTTATTAACAGCGTAACATCTGGCCGCCCAACTTTAGAAACCTATAAGTATCAAATGCCTGGTGAAGCTGAAGCACCTCAGGATGAAGTATTGCTTTTTGATTTTGCCGCAAAATCTTACAAAAAACTGAGCGTTTCTGCTTTTAAAGATCAGAGCGTTTCGGTATGGAGTAAACCAGTTTTGGCAAAAGATAGAGATAACGAATTCCGCCCTTCGGTTTGGTTGGGTAACGATAGCCGTTTTTATTTCTCGCGTACAAGCCGCGATTTAAAACGCATTGATATTGGTACGGTAGATATTGCAACAGGAAAAGTTACACCAGTAATTGATGAAAGATTTAATTCTTACGTAGAAGTTAATAGACCAGGTTTGGTGAATGATGGTAAAGAGCTAATTCACTGGAGTGAACGAGATGGTTGGGCGCATTTTTATCTTTTTGATGAAAACGGAAAATTGGAAAACCAAATTACAAAAGGTTCTTTCCATTGCGAAAGTATTGTAAATATTGATGAGAAAAAACGTGTGTTATATTTCACGGCGAATGGGAGAGAAGGCAAAGAAGATCCATATTATTTACATTTGTACAGCATTAATTTCGATGGTTCTGACATAAAATTGCTAAATGCCGGAGATTTTGACCACGCATCGAGCATGAATGATAACAACACTTACTTCGTTGATAACTATTCAAGAGTAAACACAGCCCCAAAATCTACTTTATATGATGGTGCTGGAAGAAAGGTAATGGATTTAGAAACTACAGATTTATCTTTATTAATGGCTGCTGGCTATAAATTTCCAGAGCCATTTAAGGTGAAAGCTGATGATGGAATTACCGATTTATATGGCGTAATGTACAAACCTTTCGATTTCGACCCGAATAAAAAGTACCCAATTATAGAATACGTATATCCTGGCCCGCAAACGGAAGCTGTTAACAAGGCATTTAGCAAAAGTATGGATCGTACAGAGCGTTTAGCTCAATTTGGTTATATCGTAATCACCGTTGGTAATCGCGGTGGAAACCCTTCGCGTTCTAAATGGTATCACACTTATGGTTATGGCAACCTCCGCGATTATGGTTTGGCTGATAAGAAAACGGCAATCGAGCAATTAGCTTCTAAATATTCGTATATAGATGAAACAAAGGTTGGTATAACTGGTCACTCTGGTGGTGGTTTCATGTCGACAGCAGCAATGCTGGTTTATCCGGAATTCTTCAAAGTCGCAGTTTCTAATGCTGGTAACCATGATAACAGCATTTATAACCGTTGGTGGAGTGAAAAACATCACGGCGTTAAAGAGATTGTTTCTTTAAAAGGCGATACCTCATTTAAATACAGCATCGATAAAAACCCAGATTTAGCCAAAAACCTTAAAGGTCATTTACTGTTAATGCATGGCGATGTAGATAATAATGTGCACCCAGCAAACTCAATTCGTGTTGCCAATGCTTTAATGAAAGCAGGTAAACGGTTCGATTTCTTGATTATTCCTGGTCAGCGCCACGGTTTTGGCGATATGACTGAATATGCATTCTGGAAACTTGCCGATCACTTTAACAAATATTTAATCGGCGATTTTTCGAGTCCGGAGAATGTTGATTTAATTGAGATAGATAGGGATTTAGAACAAAATGGCAAATAGAAGCTAAGTACTATTGTTCAGAATATTAAAATGGCCTGTTTTAAAGCAGGCCATTTTTTGTTTTTAAAGCTTAAAAAATTTACACTAAGTTTTACCTGTATTTATTTTTTTTGAAAAGCAGTGTTCTGTAATTCATCGGTTATTTCAGTCCCGCCATTCGCTTTACTCAGCCAATGAAAAATTGGCCTCATGCTCGCTATTGTCGGGTTTATATAAGTTCATATTGTGCAATTATTGCACCTCTGTTCTTGGTCAAGGCTTTTTAACATCAGTATCTACTTTTTTGCTACAAGGTTGCTAACAACTCTTCCAAGCTATTTAATGTCATCGTATATCCTTCTTTAAAGCCCATTTCAATCATTTTTTCCAATCGTTCTAAAGAATCGTTGTATATGGATGTTGTAACTGTAGTCTTTCCATTTTGTTCGCTGAAATTCAAGTCCCAATCAGAACCAGGTAAATCGAGATTCTCATCCTTATCCGCAAATGCATTTAACATTTTAAAATTGGTTTTTGGAGTTATAGAAGTATATTTCTGAACCGACCAATGTTCTTGTCCTTCAGGACTAACCATTGCATAAAATCTTCGGCCACCAACTTCAAAATTCATAACTTTTGTTTTCGAAGCCCAGGGTTTTGGAGCCCACCATTGGTCTAGAATTTCTTGCTTGGTAAAAGCATCCCAAACCAGCGAAAGATCAGCGTTAAATTCTCTCGTAATTAATACCGTTTTTGTTGTTTTGTTAACGGTAAAATCGAATAGCAAATCATTTTTCATTTTTTCTGATTTTTAATTGTTAATAATACATCATCAAGTTGATTAAAACGGGTTTCCCAAATTTTTCTGAATTGGTTTATCCAATTATCAACCTCTTTAATTTTTTCAATTTCCAGTGAGTAGTAAATTTCGCGGCCTTGTTGTTCTTGTTTTACCAATTCGCATTCTATTAATATCCGAAGGTGTTTAGAAACGGCTTGTCGGGTAGTTTTGAAGTTCTCGGCAATAGCGTTTGGCGTCATCGCCTGTAAAGCAATTAGTGTAATTATGGCTCGTCTTGTTGGGTCGGCTATAGCTTGGAAAATGTCTCGTCTCATATAGTTTAAATTTTTAATTGCGAAACTAATTGGTTGCAAATATAAGCGCAACTATTCGGTTTCGCAAATTTATTTTCACGGCTATATAAACAGGTCGGAATTGTTGGGTTAAGATTGGTTATAGAATTACAACCAATGGATAGTAAGTTCTGGTTAAGAAGCTTTTTCCATAGCTTTCTACTGAATTTGGGTCAGTATTTTTCGATATCATTAATTGTAAAAACTTTAGTCTGCCTCATGCAAAAACTTTGTTTATTACAGTTTTGTTTATTAATTTATTTATTCGTCTTTTATTCTCCTGTTGTAATAATGATGGATATAAGTTCATTAATACATTCACTATCATAATTGTAAAACCGAATAAAAAATTAAAATTATAAAATTTGGCTAGAGCAAAAATACTCACAAAAACAAATCCGATTAAATGATCTATTTCAGAAATTGTCATCTCACTACGTAGTTTGTTTAGATCATTCTCTTTAATTTTCTTTTTCAGTTTAAGTTTTTGATTGAAAAATTTAAAAAATGTATTTTTAACAATCCATTTAAAAATTCCGATTCCTATAATTTTGTTGAGTTTTTTATTTTCTACAAAATTCAGGTTTGATAATTTTTTTTCATAAAACTCTGTCTTTCTTAAAATAGCATTTACCGCCATACCTACTATCCAAGAAATAACCGATATTGAGATACTAAATGTTAAATATGTAGACATCATAATTTTTTTTCAGCTTGCATTTTAAGTATAATTATGTCTATTTAAAAATGTAAAGGTTGTTTTCTCAATACTGATTTAAAGATGCTATATAAATTAACTATTGCTCAGAAATTTCTTTTAATTTATCTAATGCTGCTGGATAAGTGTTATTAAAGTAATCCAAATATTCATCAATCGTATCCATATCTACCGTTACGGTTGTTACACCTTTCTCTTCCTGGTAAGAATAATTTTCGTGTCCACCTGCCCATTTTTCAACTTGTTCGCCTGTTGTTATTTCTGTATCACCATCCAAAAAACCGTAATGCCTTATCGAAATAAATTTGGCAGGTTGATGTTCTTCGATTTCAGAAACCATTCCACCTTTTTTACCGCTTTCGTCTACGCCTACAAAATAAATTTTGCTGCCTTTTTCCCAATTTCCCTCGAAGGTAGAAGTAGGATTAAATACTGATGCCCAGTATTCATAAGTGCTTTTGTTTTTTAAACCCAACATTGTCTCATATACTTTTTGAGCTGTTGCATTTATCTCTTTTTTGAATTGTAATTTTTTCATTTCTATTGTTTTTATTTAAATTCCAAAATTATACTCATATTCTGTTGGTTGCGTGTCGTTTTAAACTGAAGGGCAACGTTTTGTAGCTTGTCGAGGTGGGGAATTACAAAGTAAAAAGCTGATATTATTACTAAAGTTTAACTAAAAATTGCTGTTGGATTTTTGTGCTAAACCCACCATTTTACCAAAATGCCGCTAGTGCTGCCTTTCTTGTGATGCGCATTATTCTTTCAGTTTTAGTTTCATCATAATGTCGGTCTGCTCGTCATCACCTAATTTGAAAATGTGTTTATCAAATTCTACGAAACCGTTTTTTTTGTAAAAGTTAATGGCTCTCGGATTTTCTTCCCAAACACCTAACCAAATATAGTTAGCATTTTTCGCTGTTGCAATATGTATTGCTTGGTTGTAAAGTATTTGGCCAACACTTTTTCCGTGAAAGTCTTTTGAAACATAAATACGTTCAATTTCAAGTGCTTTGTCGTCCTGCAATTCTGTTTGAGATTGTCCAAAGTTTAGTTTTAAATAACCAATTACATTATCGTTTAGTGTTGCAAAATAAAACTCAGCGTTATTGTCGTTAAGTTCAGTCGTTAGTTTCTCAATAGAAAATCCTTCCTCTAAATATTTTGTCATATTCTCTTCGGAATTGCTTTCCGAAAATGTTTCATGAAAAGTTTGTTTGCTAATTTTTTGTAATTGGTCAACGTCGTTAAGCGTTACTTTTTTTATTTCGATGTCTGTCATTTTGTTTCTACGGTGTTGTTTTTAAGATTGTTACTAGCAAAGATGGCGACTTTAATCGCAAATGTTGATAGGAGCAATGAACCGCCACAACTCGTGTTAGGGGTTGTTTGTTAGTTCGTTGCAGGCTTAGGTTTATATTCCGAATAATTGATAAATGTTTTTCCATCGAAAAGATAGAGACCTGTGGCTCTCGTACCCACCCAAAGATTTCCGGTTTTATCTTCTAAAATTGCCCAAATCCCGGGATTGATTAGCCCATCTTTAAAATGTGTGAAAGATTTCCCATCGTAACGGCAAAGGCCACCAGCTCCACCGAACCAAATGTTTCCGTTCCTATCTTCTATAATTCGCGTAATAGCACCAATAGTTAAGCCATCGCTTGCCGTAAAACTAGTAAATGATTTGCCATCATATCGGTAAGCTCCACCCCAATTGCTGAACCAAATATTCCCGTTTTTGTCTTGCAATTGAGGCCAGGCCCAATTATGAGCTTTTGGCTTCTTTGGTCCCTTTTGAAATAAATCCTTTAGTTTGAGGTTGGTTACAGATTTTCCATCGTAACGATACACACCTTCGTTACTTCTTACACCAAACCAAATGTTACCTGCCTTATCTTCTAAAATGCGTTCCATGTTATTGTTACTGCTCATAAAGCCGCCTGCGTCTTCATTAACTATAAACGGGGTAAAGGATTTGCCATCGTAGATATAAACACCATCTATGGTTGCGAACCAAAGCTTTCCGTTTTTTGCTCGAATGATATTAAATACCCAATGCGAATTGAGATAATTTTGATTCTTATTGGGCGGTAGGTTTTTGGGTAAAGGAATCTTAATTTTGGTAAATGTTTTACCATCATAAAGACAAAGCCCCGCATTAGTACCTATCCAAATTTTACCATCTTTATCTTCCAAAAGGCAAGAAACGTCATTACTATTTAGCCCACTGGTTACAGTAAATTGGCTAAACAATTTTCCATCATATTTATAAAGCCCATTTTCTGTGGTTCCAAACCAAAGATTACCTTCTTTGTCTTGCAGGATGCATTGTACATTCCCATATTCTGGGTTGCCGATGGTTTTTATAAGTTTTGGATGTTCCTTTTCTTTTGGCAAATCATTTTTAACTGGCCCGTTGCAGGAAGTGAAAAATATTGATACCAACAGTAAAGAGACTATTTGGTTTATGAACTTTATCATTTGTTACTTTATTTCTTTAGTATTTTTTGGTTGTATCAAGATTGTACACTGTCGTCAATGTTGGTGACGTTTGGCAGGTTTAATTTGATTCTAATTTACTTGCCCCAATTACCCACAGCACTAATCTAAATAGAAAGATTCGAATTCTATTGTCTGTACTTTGTCCAACGTTTGACTTAAACCTATTGATATTGTAAGCACTTAAAATTCCATTTGGAAAGCTAATATCCGTTTCAGGATTTCCTAGTTCTTGATTGTCGAAATATCCATGGGTTATCATGATAGGTTTTTAGGGGTTTGTTTAACCCGCCACTTTGCGCAAGTAACTTTCGTTTTTAATATTTATAAACGAATATAACGTTTATATTAAATTTAATCTTTCAAAAGCTTGGTTTTCAACCTTTGCCTGTTGTAAATAAATATCAAGAGATTCTGAAAATTATTTTATTAAATTACCAGCTCAATTTAATTCTTATGAAGAAAACTCTGATTTGTTTATCGGCTTTGGCTTTCAGTATATCTGCCTGCAAGCAATCTGCAGAAAATTCTGCTAAAGAGCCCGATTCTACGGCAATAAAAGCAATTAACGATAGCAGTCTCACGAAATATTTATCTGTAATCGCCGCCGATAGTCTTGAAGGACGTAAACCTTTTACCAATGGCGAGAAAAAGACGATAAACTACTTGAAAACTGAATTCGAAAAGCTGGGCTTAAAACCTGGTAATGGCGATAGTTATTTTCAGGAAGTGCCCATGGTAGAAATTAAATCAGTACCTGATGATAAAATGGTTATCAAATCGGGTTCAAAAGAGCTTGTTTTAAATTACTTAACAGAATTTGTTGCTGGTTCGAGACGTGTTCAGGATGAAGTAAGTATTAAAAATTCACCTCTGGTTTTTGCTGGATACGGCATCGTAGCACCAGAGTATGGCTGGAATGACTATAAAAATTTAGATGTAAAAGGAAAAACCGTTGTTGTGTTAATTAACGACCCAGGCTTTGCAGATTCGACTTTGTTTAAAGGCAAAAACATGACTTACTATGGCCGCTGGACATATAAGTTTGAAGAAGCATCGCGACAGGGAGCAGCAGGCGTTTTAATCATTCACGATACAGAGCCAGCAGCTTACCCATGGACTGTTGTTCGCAGTGGTTGGTCTAAATCGAAATTGCAGTTACAATCGGCAGATAATGGTATGAACAGAACCGTTGTAGAGGGTTGGATTGGTTTAGATGTTGCCAGAAAATTATTTACACTTGGCGGTCAATCTTTTGAAAATTTGGCTAAAAAAGCGCTTAAAAAAGATTTTAAAGCTGTCGATTTGAATCTAACTACATCGCTTAGGGTTAAAAATAAAATTAAAAAATCTATAACCTATAATGTTCTGGCATCAATTCCTGGAGATAAATTGAAAAACGAAGCCATTATTTATTCCGCACATTGGGATCATTTAGGCATTGGTGAAAAAGTACAGGGCGATTCTATTTACAACGGTGCAGTAGATAACGCAACGGGTGTAGCTTCGCTTTTTGAAATTGCTTCTGCCTTTAAAAAGTTCCCAAAAAACCCTGATAGAACAATTTTATTTATTTCGTACACAGCAGAGGAGCAAGGCTTGCTGGGTTCAGAATATTATGCCAAACATCCGGTATTTCCACTCGAAAAAACGATTGCTAATATTAATATGGATATGATGGGGATTGCAGGTAAAACAAAAGATATTGTAGTTTATGGTTACGGGCAATCGGAATTGGAAGACTATGCTGCGGCTTCTGCTAAAAAACAGGGGCGTGTGCTGGTGCCTGACCCAGTTCCATCTTCGGGTTTATATTACCGTTCAGATCATTTTAACTTAGCAAAAGTTGGCGTTCCTTCGCTGTTTACAGGTTCTGGTGTAGATAATATTAAAAATGGTAGAGCATGGGGATTGAAACAAGTCGCTGATTTTACGAAAAACCGTTATCATTCTCCACAAGATAATTTTGACGCTAAAACCCAGGATTTATCAGGAATAGTTGAAGATGTTAGGTTATTATTTGATATGGGATATCGATTAAGCAGCGAAACTACTTATCCGAAATGGAAAGCAGGTTCGGAGTTTAAAGCGGTTAGAGAAAAATAATAATAAAGCGTCTGTGATAATTTTAAAATTTATCATCACATGAGTTAATTTATTGCTAAAACTACGCCCTTTAGAGCAAGGCTTTCAGTTTCTACAATTTCCTCCTTCTGTCGTTTCGAGCCACGAAGCAATCCTAATGCACTAAAAAAAACTATAGTTGTAAGATTGCTTCGTTTCTCGCAATGACGGCCGCTGGAGAAAGAATTTCATTCTTTCTTTACCCAATCTTATGCACTTTCAGTGCGTAGTAGTTTAGTTCACAAAAATCAATATAAATGACATTTAACTTCTGCGATTTGCAATTCCCCTCTTTCAGCTAATCCTTACACACATTTATCATTAAATAAATAAGATGTAACACACTGAATATCAACCATATACGGATTATTTTTCGTATTTTTAACCATGTTAAATCATTG
>NZ_JBHSBY010000108.1:0-26870 GCF_042650905.1 Pedobacter jamesrossensis
TGACATTAACTAATTGGTTATAAGTTAAATATAAGAAAATAAACCCATAAAAACAAGTCAAATAGTTGGTAATCAGATATTTAAACACTTAACTTAATGACATTGACATCAGCCCCGCCCCCGCTTCAAGTCCGCTCCCGATGAAAATCGGGATTGCGGGCTTTCTCACTTTGGTCGGGTTTAGGTGGGTAAAACTGTAGTGCTATGAAACACATTTACACTGCCTATGGAATGTTGGTTTTAAATAAAAGCAATACATATTGATGAAATAAAAAATCTATTTGAGCTTTAACTTTTATAAGTTGTTCTTATAGTAATAGGTCGCTTTCCTTTAATTTTGCAATATTGTTGCATAAAAATATACAAGCACTTCTCATGCTAAGCTAAAATCTTATATTTGCATCTTTTTACAATACAAAACGGCTTTCTATGCAGCGCAAATGGTTTCAATATTGGTTTAATTCGCCATATTATCATATTCTTTATCAACAAAGAAACGATGCCGAAGCCGAGTTTTTTATCGATAAATTAACAGATTTCCTACAGCCAACACCAGAGGCTAAAATGCTTGATATTGCTTGTGGAAAAGGTCGGCATTCTATTTACCTTAACAAAAAGGGGTTTGATATTACCGGAATTGATTTATCAGAGCAAAGCATTAAATACGCAAAACAATTCGAAAATAATAAGTTGCATTTTTTGGTACACGATATGCGTCGCTTATTTTACATTAACTATTTTGATATTGCCTTAAACCTCTTTACCAGTTTTGGTTATTTCGACACCGAAAAAGACCACGTTAATGCACTAAAAACTTTCAGGAAATGTTTAAAAGCAGATGGAATTTTAGTTTTGGATTACTTCAATACAGAAAAAATTATTAGAAATTTAAATTATTGCGAAACAAAATCCCTTGATAATATCAAATTCAATATCACCAAAAATGTGGTTGAGGGCAAAATCATTAAAAAGATAAATTTCGAAGACAAAGGTAAAATATACAATTTCGAGGAACGCGTACAGGCTTTTAGTTTCGAAGATTTTAAGCGAATGCTTGCCAAAGCAGGAATGGTAATTGAAAAAACTTTTGGAAGTTACTCGCTTGATGATTTCGATGAATGTACATCTGACAGACTTATTTTAATCTGCAAAAAAGCATGATAGAGAGCATACAGCAATTTGATGTAGAACTGTTTTTGAAAATCCACCGTGGACTTTCGAACGGTTTTTTCGATTGGCTGATGCCATTAATGCGTAACCGGTTTTTCTGGTCGCCACTTTACATTTTTATCATAGTTTTTTGCATAAAACAATATAAAAAGCAAGGTTATTACATTATTGCAATGATGCTTTTTACTTTTGCAATGGGCGATTTAATTGCATCAAGAGTTGTAAAACCATTGGTTTCACGAGTTCGCCCTTGTAACGATTTAAGCTTGGCAAACGATATAATTCACCGCGTTCCATGTGGTAGTGGATTAAGTTTTCCATCAGCTCATGCAACCAATCATTTCGCTATTGCTGTATTTTTAATTTGCATTTTCTATAATCGCTGGAAACCTATTTTGCCAATCGGCATTTTTTGGGCATTCATCATCAGCTTTGCACAAGTTTATGTTGGCGTACACTATCCTGTTGATGTGAGCACTGGTGCTCTACTTGGAACGTTAATCGGTTTTATCTGTTCGAGAATATTTAAAAAATTACAACCTGATTTTTAAGCTATGGAAATCTGGAAAATATGCATACTCTTTTTTTGTGCCTTTTTAGGCGGTGCGGCCATATTTTTGGTTAAAAGCGATAAGTCTAAACTACTGAAACTCATCTTGTCTTTTAGTGGTGCTTACCTTTTTGCAATAACAGTTTTACACTTAATACCCGATGCATATAGCGGTCCGGATAAAGGCGAAATTGGCATTTTTATATTGGTAGGATTTTTATTGCAGGTATTTTTAGAGCAATTTTCGGAAGGTGTAGAACATGGGCATATTCATAAACACCACGATGGCAATGTTTTTCCTTTTGGCATTATGATTAGCCTTTGCTTACATGCTTTTTTAGAAGGAATGCCATTAGCCAAAGACCAGCACAATGAATTAATTTTCGGAATTGCTTTACACCACATTCCTGCTGCATTTGCGCTGGCAAGCATTTTAATGCAAAACCATTTCAAAAAGCAGAGCATATTTTTATATCTGATTTTATTTGCCATAATGGCACCATTAGGCTTCTATGTAAGCTTGGGCTTAAGCAATGGTACAATTGGTGGTGTAGAGGCTTATTTCAATAAAATAATGGGCATTGTAATTGGTATTTTCTTACATATTTCTACCACAATTTTATTCGAATCTAGTGCCGACCACAAAATTAACACCCGTAAAATGATTGCCGTTTTACTTGGAATTGGTGTGGCTTTGATTGGTTTCTTTGCGGGAGGACACTAACTCAGTTGGCAGTTTCCAATTAACCGTTTTTACAAACGGATGTATTGGCCTCAATTTAAGTTTTTAATTAAAAAATTTTCGGTAAATTACAGTATGGAAGAAATTGTAAATGAGCCCGCTGTAGAATATAAAAAAAGACATTTTACTGTAGCCGAATACCTTGAGATGGAGAAAGCATCACAAGAAAAGCACGAGTATTTTCAAGGGGAAATATTTTCAATGTCTGGCGCAAGCACAAACCATAATTTGATTTTCTCCAACTTATTCTTGCAGGTTGGAAATAATTTGAAAGGGAAACCCTGCATACCATTTGGTAGTGATATGCGAACGCAAATTATTGCAAATGGTTTATTCACATATCCAGATATTTCCATTTATTGTGATGAGGTTAAACAAAGTGATGTTGATAAAGAAAGTTTTATTGAACCTACAGTAATCATCAAAATACTTTCTCCATCAACAAAGGATTATGACAGAGGCCATAAATTTGACCTTTATAAAGATATCCCAACGCTAAAAGAATATATTTTGATTGATTCTGAATCAATATCTGTTGAGGCTTTTTTTATCGATAAAAAAAATAAATGGGTATTAAAAAATTATCAAGATATAACTGAAACTATGAGTTTTGTTTCGTTAAAGATTGATGTAGCTTTAAGTGAGATTTACAATCGCGTTAAATTTGACCCAAAAGCAAAATAATAGCAATTAATATCCTACTTTTTCTCTTTCTTTTTTCCGTAACCCCATGGGCAATGCTTGCATTTATTTTTGCAGCAATAACCACGTTTTAAATGATAAGCCTCGGTAAAAACCATAAAGCCATCTTCATTAAAATAAAAGTCTTCGCCCTCTTTCATGTTAAATGATTGAATTTTGAATGAGTGAATTTTGAATGGTTTGATACTTCTGTAGAAATTAGCCTAATCTCTCAATCATTCTCTAATTCTATTCTAGTTAAGTATTTTAACTTCTAATTTATCCTTAAAATATTCCTTAAGCTGGTTTCCATCGCCATGCAGTGTCCACACTTGTTTTGGTTTCACCTTTTCTATCGTTTCAAGTATAGCAGCCCAATCTACGTGGTCGGAAATGTAAAGTGAGATTCCGTTTTGCTGTTGCAGATTTACCCAGCCGGATGCAAAAGCCCGCACGACATTTATCGCTTTATGGTAACTATGAAAAACCATCGGCGGCACGATGTAAACCTGTTTTTCATGATTATTTTTCATTACTTTTCTATCGTACATTTTATAGTTGCCGAGTTTCACGCCGTAATCTTCGTAAATCTTTACGAATGGCATAATACTATGATGCACCATAATATTTTTGGTAGGGCAATAATCATTTAGCAATTGAATAATCCGCTGGCTTTTACCTAATGCATAAGCACCCAACATAATATTAGAGCTTGTTTCGTTAAGTTTTCTTATCTCATCTATTGGCGATGGATGTTTAGTATCTGGATTGGCAAATGTGCTTTCTGTAATTAAAACATCAGCCTCCACAAATTCAAAGGGTTCGCATGTAGCATCTGGTTCAATTTTATAATCGCCAGTGTAAAGATATTTTACACCATTATATTCCATTAAAACCTGTGCAGAACCTAAAATATGTCCGGCTGAATAAAAAGTTATGGTAACCTCTTTTATTTTAAACGATTGGTGATATGTTTTACTGTGAAAATCGACCGCTGCAAATTTACGGTAACGATGTTTCATAAAAGTTTCCGTAGCAGCCGTGCAATATACATTCTGACTTCCGCCTATCGCGTGGTCGCCATGCGCATGAGAAACAACAGCTTCATTAACCGGCTGTTGTGGATCTAAATAAAAATCGCCATAACTGCAGTGTAAACCTGTTGGTGTAACGGTAATAAAATCTTCTAAAATCATTTATAAGAATTTACAAGATTTGAGGATAAAACAGGATTTTGGAAATATAAAAACATTATGTTTTGTTAAAATAAAGCAAAGTGTTTAACAACTAATTTGATTTCGCAGCAAGTAGAAATTGTCGGTGTAAACATAGAACTTGTTCGATAATAGAGTGTTCTTCATCATTAGTGATAAAATGACTAGCCAATTTAGCTTTCTCTTCATCACTAAGCTGTCTATCCATTCGGGCCTTTACTTGTTCTGCCGAAACACCATCACGTTGCATTACTCTTTTAAGTTTTGTTTCTAATGGGGCGGTTACTAAAATAGTAGTATCGCACATTTTATAAGAACCACTTTCAAATAATAGAGCAGCCTCTTTTAAGGTATATGGAACATTACTAGAAATCGTTTCTTCCCAAGCATCAAAAGCTCTAAAAACAGCGGGATGAACTAAAGCATTTAACTTAGTCAATTCAGCTTCATTGTTAAATACAATACTTGCGATGTGTTTGTTATTTAACTTACCATCCTCAAAATAACTTGCTGCACCAAAGGTTGATTTAATTCCATCAATAAGTAAGCTATCTTTCATCATGATATCTTTTGCTTCCGTATCGGCGTAAAAAACAGGAATACCTAATACTTCAAAAACTTTACAGACAGTGGTCTTCCCGCTTCCTATCCCACCCGTTATGCCAACTTTATACATTATTTTTCTACTATAAAATCTACTTTAGAGGGAACGATTTTCACCAGCTTACAATAATCAGGAAATTCGGTAAGCCTTACTGTAAACTGGCTATGATGTAAATTCAACCAATCATCGGCATCAACAGTTGCGGTTATAAAACTCTCATCTACCTGCTCAAAATAATTTAAAGCAACCAGAAAAGTAACCTTGACTTTTTTTGGGTATAATCTTATGCTATTGTAGTTTCTGTTATTTATAATTTTGAGAGGAACTTCAACCGTTTTTTCAGTAAATTCATCAACAGGTAATTTCACTTCTACACTTGACGGGAAAATACTTACATTTTTGTGAGTACTATGTTGAATAGCAACACGTACAGTTGTGCTATTTTGAACCTTGTTTAGCTTTAAGGTATCTGTTGGCCACTCGCTAATCTTAGCTAGCTCTTCTATCGGGCCAGTAACTGTAACGTATGTAGGATTCAGTTTTATTGGACTTGCAATACCATACTGTTTTACAAACTCCACTTTTTCTATCAGCTTTATGTTAACCTTTTTTACTGTTCGTTTTGTAAAATCGAAGTATAAGGTATCTGGTTTAATAGAAATTACCTTTTGCGTGCTTTCGAGCTGCTTATTTACATTATATAGCTGATCAGAAAAAACTATGAATTCGCGATTACTTAATTTACTCAAACTCACCCAAATAGATTGTGGATTGATTCTTAATCTGGCAAAAAGTAGTTGCCAACCTGTTCCTTCAACTTGTAAGTCTACCGTATCTGACTGTAGTGGATGAAATGCCCTATTTTGAGGAAAATTCTTGTAAATAATAACCGTTTTAGCAGTATAAATATATTTATTATTAAGCGCCATAAACAACCACGCAGCTATTGCCAACAACAAGCAGGCTAATAGGCTAAGTACGCGTCTTCTCTCTATTTTTGTTAATCTAATAAAGGGCATAATAAATATAAAATGGTTTTGAAAAGAAAAATTAATCCAAAACACTATTAATCCAAATGTAATAAAACAAAAACAGTCCCGAAAGTTTTCGGGACTGCTCTTTATGATATTTAATTCCTTTATGCTTTTGCTGGCGCAGTTGCAGCTTTTGTTGCATCTAAAGAAACTGCCGATTTATCGAAACGTAGCTTAGCTCCAAATTCAGATTCGATTACAAATGTTGTATCGTTCATATCGATAATTTTGCCATGAATACCTGCAGTTGTAATTACTTTATCGCCTTTACCTAATTCTGCAACTAATTTTTTATGATCTTTTGCCTTTTTAACTTGCGGGCGAATCATAAAAAAGTAGAAAACTACCATGATTAATACCATTGGTACAATTGTACCTAACATACCACCACCTGCTGCTTGTAAAATTACTGTTGATGTCATTTCTTATTTATTTGTCTTGTTTAATTTTTTACTTCTTTGCAAGCACTTCGCCAACTAAGTGAACTGTACTTATATTCGGATTAGCGTTTGATGTGATCGTTACAACTTTATCCTGCATTCCCATTTTTCCTGTACTATTAAAAACTACTTTAATTACAGCTTCTTTCCCTGGCAATATTGGTTCTTTAGGTGTTTCGGGAATAGTACAACCGCAAGTTGCAGTTGCATTAGAAACAATTAAAGGACTTTTACCTGTATTTTTGAACTTAAACTCATGGGTTACACTTTCACCTTCAGTAATTTTTTCAAAGTCGAAAATATCGCGTTCAAAAGTAATAACAGCTGCATTAGCTGGTGCAACCGCCGAGGCCGTATTTCCTACAGAAACAGTTGAATTTGCTGTAGCACTATTGTTAGCATTACGACACGCAGTGAAAGATAAACCTGCTACAAAAAGGATGAATATTTTTCTCATTTTATTCTTCAATTAATCCGCGACCAAGTTTTTTAATCGTATTAGTTTTCTTAAGATCGCCTAAAATTTTGTCTAAAATACCGTTTATAAATGAATTACTTTTCGGTGTACTGTAATCTTTTGACAACTCTAAATACTCGTTGATAGTAACTTTTACAGGGATTGAAGGGAAATTAAGCAATTCGCAAATCGCCATTTTCATTAATATAGTATCCATTAATGCAATACGCTCGGATTCCCAATTTTTAGTACGTTCTGCAATCATTTCCTGATATTTTACATCATTTTGTAAAGTATGAACAAATAAATCCTGCACAAATTTGCTGTCTTCAATCCAATCAGCACTGATTTCCGTTAATTTATTTTTAAAGGGATCATCAGACGTAAAGTTTTTAAGCGTTTTTGCAACCATTCCTTTCATCACTTCATGATCAACTTGCCAGTTTATAAATTTCTCTTCAAAAACCTGAATAATAGCTTGGTTTTTAAGAATAATTTTTCTGAAGATGTATTTGATAATATCTTTCGATGATTCTAAACTTTCGTTTGGATCTGCAAGATATTCAGCATATTCTTTTGATGCTTTTAAAGAGTTGTATACTGTTTTACGGATTTCAGGATCGAAGCCCCAATCTACCTTGTATTTTTTTACCGCTGAAACGTATTCAGGGTTTTGCTGCATTAATACACTAAACTTGTTGTGCAACAATTTCATGTTCGGATTCATATCCTCTGCAGTTTTTAAGTGCTTATTTGCACGCTCTGCAGCATCGTTGGCTGTAAACTCAGTAACTTCGACCATTAACGAAAGCATCCAGATGTACATTTCGTACACACTATCGATACTTTGCATTAAAGTTTTTAAATCACCTTTAATGTCTTTTTTGTCTGCCATTTGCCAAGCAAAAATATTTTGCAAAGCTTTAATTCTTAAGTGCCTTCTATTTAACATGAATGTAAGAACGAGTGTGGTTTGTAAAACCGGTTAATAAATATTTAATATGTTGATTTAATTTTTTTGATATCTGCAATTCGTTTTTCTGCAATACGATTTGCGGCAATATTTGTTGGTATTTTTTCAGCTTTGCTTAGTTTAATTACATTTCTGGTTGCATCATAAATATTTTCGGTAAGCTGAACAGTACGTTTTTTACCGAAACCAGTTAGTTCAGAATAACAAGAAATTAATCCACCAGCATTAATTAAGTAATCTGGAGCAAATAATATTCCTTTTTTCAGCAATAATTCGCTGTCTAAAACTTCATCCTTTAACTGATTATTTGCTGAACCTGCAATAATTGCAAAATTCATACGCTCTATAGTTTTATTATTAACCGTTGCGCCCATTGCACAAGGTGCATAAACATCAGCATCAATACCAAAAATTCTATCTGCTTCTATAGGTTTAGCTTTATATTTACGAGCAACGTACGTTAGTTGTTCCTGGTTTATATCGCTAATTAGAACTTCGGCATTTTCCTTTCTTAATAAAGCCACCAAATGCTCGCCCACGTTACCAATACCCTGTACAACAACTGTTCTGCCAGCAAGCATATCTGTTCCAAAAACTTCTTTAACACTAGCTTTAATGCCTAAATAAACGCCTTGAGCTGTAAATGGAGCAGGATTTCCGGCACCACCAATTGATTCTGGCACACCAGTAACATGGTTGGTTTCCATGCGGATATATTCCATATCACGCGTATTGGTTCCCATTTCCTCAGCAGTTATAAATTCGCCATTAAGATTTTTAATAAACCTACCATAGCTGCGCATTAAACTTTCTGTTTTATCTTTTCTAGAATCGCCAATGATAACACCTTTTCCGCCACCCAGATTTAAACCTGTTATAGCCGATTTGTAGGTCATCCCACGAGATAAACGCAAAGCATCTTCCAGGGCTTCTGCCTCAGTAACGTAGCTCCACATGCGTGTTCCGCCCAAAGCTGGCCCTAAAGTGGTATCGTGAATTGCGATAATTGCTTTCAAACCAGAGTCTGGATCATTACAGAAAACCAACTTTTTATGCCCGTAAGCACTCAATTGCTCTAAAATGGATGAATCTGACGAAAAATTTGCTGGCATAATGAACGTTCGGTAAACCTGCTGCAAAATTAAAATAAAAAACCATTATTACATGATTTTAACTAAACTATAACAAAAATTGTTGCGCTTTGGCTAAGTTTGTACAGTATGAAACACCTAAGTCGATTAAATAAATACTTCTTAAAATATAAATGGTGGATTATTCCCGGAAGTATTTTCGTAGTAATATCTAATATTTTTGGTGTTGTACCTGCCCAGGTTATCGGTTATGCGGTAGATTTAATTACAGAAAATATCCAGGTTTATAGCTTGTTTGATGGGTTTAACCGCCAGCAAGTTATCTATGATATTTTTAGTCAAACTTTGTTATTTTTTGGTTTGCTAATCATAGCTTTATACTTACTGAGAGGGTTATTTCTATTTTTTATGAGGCAAACTATTATTTTAATGTCGAGACACATTGAGTTCGATATGAAGAATGATATCTACCAACATTACCAAAAACTAAGTTTAGGTTTTTACCGCAAAAACAATACTGGCGATTTAATGAACAGGGCTACCGAAGACGTAAATCGCGTTAGAATGTATGTTGGCCCGGCCATAATGTACACCATAAATACCTTTGTTTTATCGGTATTAATTATTTGGTCGATGTTTGATGTAAATTCTAAACTCGCCATTTATTGTCTTTTGCCACTCCCCTTTTTAGTAATTATTATTTACTACGTAAATACTTTAATTTTCAAAAAAAGCGGTAAAATTCAGGAAAGATTATCAGAACTTTCGAGTTTCGTTCAAGAACGTTTTTCGGGAATCAGAATCATAAAATCCTATGTAAGAGAGGATTACACCCGTACCATGTTCGAAATTCAGAGCAATGAGTATAAAAAAGATTCGATGAGTTTGGTAAAGGTTTCAGCCTTATTTTACCCTACAATGCTTTTATTAATTGGTTTAAGTACCATTTTGACCATTTATATTGGCGGCGTACAGGTTATGAATGGAAGCATAACTGCAGGCAATATCGCAGAATTTATTATATACATCAATCAACTTACCTTTCCGGTGACTATGTTGGGTTGGGTAACTTCGCTTATTCAACGTGCAGCTGCATCACAAAAAAGAATTAACGAATTTTTAGATATTCCTTCCGATATTCAATCTAATAACAAAGAAGAGCGAATCTTAAATGGCAATTTGAGCTTCAATAATGTAAGTTTTACCTACGCTGATACTGGCATACAAGCTTTAAAAAATGTGAGTTTCGATATCAGAAGCGGCGAATTTGTTGCTATTATTGGTAAAACTGGCTCCGGAAAATCGACATTAGCTAATTTGATTATGCGAATGTATGATGTAGAAAATGGTTCTATTAATATTGATGGGCAGGATTTAAAATCTTTAAACTTAAAAGATTATCGTGGGCAAATTGGTTTTGTACCGCAAGAAGTTTTTCTATTTTCTGATACAATTAAAAACAATATCGCATTTGGCTTAGATACTGTTACTGATGATGAAGTTTACGATGCAGCAAAAAATGCATCGGTTTACAACAATATAATCGATTTCGAAGAAAAATTTGAAACTATGCTTGGAGAACGTGGAATTACACTTTCTGGTGGGCAAAAACAACGTGTTTCTATAGCCAGAGCATTAATTAAATCGCCTAAAATATTAATATTCGATGATTGTCTTTCTGCTGTTGATACTAAAACGGAAGAGGAAATTCTGCAAAACCTCGGCAAAATCATGAATGGCAAGACCAGCATTTTAATCGCTCACCGTATATCAACTATTAAAAATGCTGATAAAATTCTGGTACTTGATGATGGAAAGATCATTGAACAAGGCACACATAATGAATTACTTAGCTTAAACGGGAGCTATACCGAGCTTTATAACAACCAACTTTTGGAAGAAGAAAGCCAAAGTAGTTAATTTGTGTTAAATTCTATTTTGAACTTTAAATATTTGCTTTATATTTACCGAAACCAAAAACCAACATCAATACCAACCATGGGAGAATTCGACAACAAAGAGAGAGAAGAAGTTTTTTCAAAGAAAGTAAGAGCAGGCAAAAGAACTTATTTTTTCGACGTGAAGGCTACTCGTTCAGGTGATTATTATTTAACAGTTACCGAGAGCAAGAAAAGATTAGAAGACGGTGTTTTCGTAAAACATAAAATCTTTTTATATAAAGAAGATTTCGAAAAATTTGCAGAAGGCCTTACAGAAACTGTTGAATATATTAAAACTCATCAGGATGTTGTTGAGAAACGCTATGAATATTCTGAAAATGGAGAGCACAGTGCAAAAGCAAGCGACGATTTTTCTTTTTAAGTAAATACAATTTCAATATAAAGTCCCGATGAAAATCAGGACTTTTTTTTGCTTAAATTCGATTCAAAAATACCTCAATATGAAACCGCCATGATTTTCAAAATCACACAGTGGAATGAACCGAGCTTGCGAGCTCTTGAACACCAGAATACAATAAAAACTAGTGAAAAACCATGGCAACTTCATCGCAAATGAAAACAAAATTTAAATGGATGAAAAAAATTATTTCCTCTTTACTATTAATTTCCCTTACAATTTGTTTATCTGCTCAAGAAAAAACGGATAAAAAACTTCAGCAAAAATTAAATGATTTAGTGAAAGGTTTTAATGGTGATGTTGGCATTTACGTAAAGAATTTAAAAACTGGTAAAGTTGCTTCTATTAATGCTGATACCATTTTTCCAACAGCAAGTATGATTAAAGTACCGATAACTTGTGGCGTTTTTAATAAAATTGAAAAAGGTGAATTAGGTTATCACGCAACATTAATGTATTGCGATAGCTTGTTATATGCCGGCGAAGATATTTTAGGTTCTTTTAAAGACAGCGAAAAAATCGCTTTAAGTAAAGTTTTAATGTTGATGATAACGACAAGCGATAATACGGCAAGTTTATGGTCACAACTTTTAGCTGGAACTGGAACCGCCATAAATGAAGTTATGGCAAACAACGGATTAAAAAATACCAGAGTTAACTCCCGAACTCCAGGCAGAAGAGAAAATCAACAAAAATATGGATGGGGACAAACCACGCCTAAAGAAATGGCTACTTTGTTAACGCTAATCAGAGATGGAAAGATGATTAGTTCTGCTGCATCTGAAAGAATTTATCGAAACTTAATTCGTATTTATTGGGACACAGAAGCACTTTCTCAAATCCCGCCAACGGTGCAAGTTGCTTCAAAATCTGGCGCTGTAGATGCTTCCCGTTCTGAAGTTTTGTTGGTAAATGCACCGCATGGCGATTATGTTTTTTGTATCACTACAAAAAACCAAAAAGATATTTCATGGAATTATAGCAACGAAGGCTGGACTATGATTCGAAACCTTAGTAATCTTTTGTGGAATTATTACGAGCCAAATTTTGGATGGGAACAACCAGAAGGCATGCAAAAATATTTCAAATAATTATTTTATGGCCATGTTTGCTGCGAACAGCATAACAAACAAGAAATATAAAATCATAATTACAATGGTAAATATTCCCCAAAATTTAAACAACGATTTTATGTTCAACATCGCATCGTTTAAACTTTCCTGATCGCCAAATAATACACCTTGCTTACCCTTATTAGAAAATCTAAAAAGTAATAAACTTGGATAGAAATACATCAAAGCAAGGACAAGATAAAATATTGTAATGGCGATTCCACCAGCACCAGCTAACGGCCCTAATTGAGCAAGCATACTAGGATTTGCGCTAATTGCGGCACCAATGCCGAAAGAGCCAATAATTAAAAATGCTGATAAAATAAAACCAATAATTGATAAGAATCTGGCCCATTTAGTTGTTTCATAAATGTAGCTCCTCATTTCTTCGGTAACTATCAATTTTACTTCTGCTGGCACTTGCTGTTCTAACTCTTCCATGGTGATAATCTGTAATTTTCGTTAAACTTAGATAAAATATCTATCTGCTACAAATTACAGCCTTTAATTAAAAGTTTTAAAAGCTTATCTTTGCCGCCTGAAAAAGGTGAAAGGTGAAAGGTGAAAGGTGAAAGGTGAAAGGTGAAAGGTGAAAGGTGAAATCGTAAATCGTAAATCGTAAATCAAGATAATTATAAATGGCATTACAATGTGGTATAGTTGGCTTACCAAATGTGGGTAAATCGACACTTTTTAACTGTTTATCAAATGCAAAAGCGCAAGCAGCAAACTTTCCTTTTTGTACTATAGAGCCCAATATTGGCGTAATTACAGTACCTGATGAAAGATTAACAAAACTTGCAGAATTGGTTAAACCAAATAAAGTTCAGCCGAATACAATAGAGATTGTAGATATTGCTGGCTTAGTTAAAGGTGCATCGAAAGGTGAAGGTTTAGGTAACCAGTTTTTAGGAAATATTCGTGCAACAAATGCAATTATACATGTTTTGCGCTGCTTTGATGATGGAAATGTTATCCACGTAGATGGTTCTGTAGACCCAATTCGCGATAAAGAAATTATTGATACGGAGTTACAACTTAAAGATTTGGATACAGTTGAGAAACGTATTCAGAAGGTAGAAAAAATGGCTAAAACGGACAAAGATGCAAAACGCACTTTTGAAATTTTAACTGTTGTTAAGGCACATTTAGAAAGTGGTAAATCTATTCGTACAACCAATTTGGAGCAAGATGATTTCGATTTTATTGAAGATTTAGGTTTACTTACTCAAAAACCTGTAATGTATGTTTGTAATGTTGATGAAGCATCGGTTGTTACCGGAAACAAATATGTTGATTTTGTGAAGGCAAATGTAGCTGATGAAAAGGCTGAAGTTTTGGTTATTTCTGCAAAAATTGAATCAGAAATTGCTGAATTGGAAAGTTATGAAGAGCGCCAGGAATTTTTAGCTGATTTAGGCTTAGATGAATCTGGTGTAAATAAATTAATTCGTGCTGCTTATAAATTATTAAACCTTTACACTTATTTTACTGCAGGTGTACAAGAAGTTAGAGCATGGACAATTACTAAAGGTTTTACAGCTCCACAAGCTGCTGGAGTGATCCACACTGATTTTGAAAAGGGCTTTATTCGTGCTGAGGTAATTAAATATATCGATTTTGTAACCTTAGGCTCAGAAAATGCTTGTAAAGAAGCTGGTAAACTTGGTGTTGAAGGTAAAACTTACATAGTTGAAGATGGTGATATTATGCACTTCAGATTTAACGTTTAAAACCCAACCTCCTAAAGGGGATTTAAAAGCATAAAGAATATGAGAGCTGCCTGAAAAAGGCGGCTCTTTTTGTGAGTTATTGTTTAGCCATCAAACACGGAATCCATCTATTCCAGATAGGAAAACTAACACAACTGCATCTTCCTCTGTTTTTAAACCCGATTGTACGGATGCCATTTTTCATGGCAGAAGGGAAAGCGGGAACAATCTTTAATAAATGTGTTGGTTTTGCTTTCCAAAAAACATATGGCAAACAATTAAATTCGACACAATAAACCTAAACTTCCAATCCATAAGCAGCCAATTGTGCTTTAGTATCTTCGTAAGTTGTGTGGTAAATGCCTTTTAAACCTAAACCTTCTGCAACTTGTACAAAAAGCATTCTATCGTCTATATACAAACTGGTTTCAACATCGCTTTGCGAAATATCTATGGCAACCTTAAATATATCGGCATCGGGTTTGCGAAAGTGAACAAAACTAGATGACACAAAAAAATCAACAAACTCGTTTAACTTAAAGGTGTTAATTCGATATTGATTTAATTCTCTTCCCTCGTTACTGATTACAGCAACTTTAAGATTATATTTCTTCTTTAATTCGCAAATCAATTGGATCATCTCTGGATAAGGCAATGATTTGGAGAACATAAATTCTTTAAAATCATCGTAAGAAAAACTCCGTTCTTCGAAAAAAACAATTCTTTCGAGGTATTCATCTAATGTCAGCTTACCAACTTCGTAAGTATCAAAAGTAAGGTGATGGCGTTCTTCTAAATCAACAGAATCGAGATTAAATAAAACAGAAGCTTCGCCTCTTGCCTTTCTATCCCATCCATTGGTTAATAAAACACCACCAATATCAGTAAAAAGTGTTGTAATTTTCTTCATAATTTAAATTTAAAGTAAAACGCCTTTTAAAAATAAAACAGCAAAACTAAAATAAATAATAAGACCTGTTACATCAACCAATGTTGCTACAAATGGAGCGGAAGAAGTTGCAGGGTCGGCACCTAATTTTTTAAGTAAAATTGGTAGCATAGAGCCACTCAGCGATCCCCAAAGTACAACAAAAACCAATGAAACACTTATGGTAAAAGCGATTAACAACCAATGCTCTCCATAAGTATTTGGCCATGCCAGATGCCAGAAAAAAATCCTCATAAATCCTATCACGCCCAAACAAAAACCCAATAAAAAACCTGAAGTGAGCTCTCTATTCATCACCCGCCACCAATCTTTAATAGTAACCTCGCCTAGAGCCATAGCCTGAATAATTAGTGTAGATGCCTGCGAGCCACTATTTCCTCCACAAGAAATAATCAATGGAATAAATAATGCCAACACAGTAGCTTTATGAATTTGACCCTCGAAAAAACCCATCGCGGTAGCGGTAAGCATTTCGCCAAGCATTAAAATTGCCAGCCAACCAACACGCTTTCTTACAAGGTTAAAAATCGAGGTATCTAAATAAGGTTCATCCAAAGCGGCTGTGCCACCAATTTTGTGCATATCTTCTGTATATTCTTCATTGGCAATCCAAAGAATATCATCAACGGTTACAATCCCTAAAAGAACATTATTTTCATCAACCACTGGCAAAGCCACACGATTATTCATTCTGAAAATACTGATAGCATCTTCTTGTGGGTCGTTGGCTTTTAAAGCGATGAAACGTTTATCCGTTAGTTCGCCAATAATTGCCTCAGGGTCGGCTAATAAAACCTCCCGAATCCGGATATCATCCAGCAGTACACCATCTTTATCAATTACATAAACAACATCGATGGTTTCCGAATTTTTACCATACCGCCTGATGTGCCTTAAAACATGAGAAATAGACCATTCGGGCTTTACAGCGATATAATCGGGCGTCATTAAACGACCTATACTATCTTCTTTGTAACCTAAAAGTGCAAGCGATTCTTTACGTTCTTCTGGCGGTAAAAGCGTAATCATTTTCTTTACCACATCGCCTTTCAACTCACTAAAAAGTGCCGTACGGTCATCTGGAGGCAAATCTTTAATAATTTGATTTAACTTGTTACCAGAAAGTTTTTTTATGATACGTTCTTGGGTTGGAAAATCAAGAATACGAAAAACGTTTACAGCACGATTTAAGGAAATCGTTTCGATAAATTTGGCTGCATATTGCGGAAGTTCATCTATTAGTTCTTCTACATCTGAGATGTTTAGTTCATCAAGATATCGCTTTAATGCCTTATCATCCTCCTTCTCAAGCAGTTCCTGAATCTCTTCTACAACCAATTCTTCCATAAACGACTAAATAATTTTGCTACATTCCTAAATCTCTATAAGCGGTTCGCAAAGGTGCGTTTTTATTTTTAGAAAAGCCAATTTTGGCATTAACCGTTCATTAATTTTAAGTAAAACAAAGACTATGTTTTTTTAGTTTTCGCAACTTATTTCTGCTAATAATTCTTTAATTCTCCTCAAAACGAATAAGATAGTAGATTTTGCAGGAATTAGCGGTATCATAAAAATTTGTCAATGTTACCTAACATATTGCTAAATTTAGAAGAACAACTTTAGTTTTTAAAAAGATGAAAAAGCATTTATCAAAACGTCTTTATACTATCATTAGTTTTATAGTATGCAATATATACTTAACTGGCTGTGTGCTAAATATCGACCAAAAGAAAGCAAACAAAATGCTTACAAATGATTATTGCGCCATACCCATACAATCTGAAATTAATCCCTCAAAAACTTCTATTAAAGAACTAGATAAAATAAACCCAGATTTACTGCGGAGAATAGGAATCGAGAATAGCGAGTTAATTCAATCTATTGGTTTAATTGAACCTCTTATAAAATTATCGATAAGTGAAAGCAGCACCGTTAATCTTAATAAGGAAAATAAAACAGAGGCACTAATGGATGTTAACCAAAAATTAATGTTGGCTAGAGATATAATAGGCGAAATTACGGGAGAACTGGATTGTGAGGCCGTTAGGGCTACCCGAATACGTGATTACCTTGCATCTTTAGGCACGAAAAGAAACAATAACCTAACCATAGCTGCAATATTTTCGGGGGCAGTTACGGGCTTGGCACCTTTAGTAATCAAGAATCAAAATCCTCAAAATGCCGTAGTTATTGCAGGTTCTGCTCTTTCGGCCGCACTAGGAGTAGCTGTTTTAACAAATAATAAAAAGAAAGTAGAATTTTTGCACGAAAGAAATCTATTGGGCGAAATATGGAATACGCCTGGCGACAGAAAATATCTGCCTGATTTTATCTGGACAATGCTTACATCCAAAATTGACCAATCTGCAAATAGTATATCAGATCTGCAGCGCATTCGTAATCGTTGGTCTAAACTGGAATTGTCAGGAATGGATAAAAAACAAGAGAAAGTATTATTTGGACAGGGAGGCACTTATACTCAAGATGAACTTAGTACCAGAATTAGCCTTTTGAATGAATTAAGTACAGAAATAAGGTTGCTCAATATCAGAATGACTAAGCTTTCGTTAATATTAAACGATAGAAAATAAAAAAGTCAAACACAACTACTTTGCAAAAGAAAATTACCACTCTCTAAACAGAAAGTGGTAATTCAGGGTGTTCCCAGCGGGATTCGAACCCACATCGGTGGTACCGGAAACCACAATTCTATCCATTGAACTATGGGAACAATGAGGTTGCAAATATAGAAGTTTACAGGATATATTGCACTTAAACACGGAATTATTGTAAGAACAATACTGAAGTAAAATGTAAATCGCTATCGGATACAGCTAATTACGATAGATCCAGAAGCCTAAAGGTTTTTGGACCTATCTCAACCAAACTGATTAAAATTAAAAGTCAACCTACTTTCTGTTACAATTGATAGTGGAACCAGCGTTTTGAGCACGGAAATTTGCTTCTGCTGTAGCAACATCTGCTTCTGTTCCACAATTTTCCATCGAGCTTGTTGTTACATTCCCTGCATTGCCCGAACCTTGCGATACACTTGCTGTGCAAGCAACACACACATTTTCATTTTCCTTTTTGCTACACGAAGTGATTAGAGCTGAAGCCAACAAGACTAGCATAGTTGCACCTGCAATCTTATGCGTTGTTAATTTTCTGAATTTCATAATTATTTCTATAAAAGATGTTTATAATATTAAAGCTATTCAACAATAGGCTTTCTATCCATTTTAACCAATCAAATTATGATTAAAAATAATTTTTAGCGGTTATATTTTAAAAACTGGTTTAAATATTTGTTGTTAACCTACATTTACCACAAAAATGCAGTAAGTCCTATGCCAAATGAGATGTTATCAAACCTTACCTTTTCTGCCCCATAATCTTTAAAGAGATATGTTCCGTTTGCGGCAATCTGATCAATAATTTCAAATCTAAAGTCATTGTCCGAATCGAAATAACTTGCATAAGCCTTAATTCCGATATTCCTTTTAATTTGTTTTTGAATACCTAAACCTGCCGACCAGCTGAAAGCACTCTTAGGTTTATATCTGAAATATGGAAGTTCGTTGGTTTGGAAAATTTCTTGATAATCTTCGCGAATTCTAAGAATGATATCGCCCTGAGCACCCGTAGAAGAGCCTCCTCCTAATTTTCCGGTAATAAACCAATTACTGGCTAAAGGCAAACTAAAGTATGGCCCAACGTGTAGATACCGAATCCCCATTGGCTGAGTGTAGTGGCTTTCTGCAACTGTTGGAATATCAGGATCGTTAAATTTGAGATTATCGTCATTCACTGGAAAACTACTAAATGCAAATTCTCCACCAACCCCAAGGTTTTTGCTGAAAAAATAAGCACCTTCTAATCCCAAATTAAAGCCTCCCTTAGCAAAAAGATCTTGCGATTTATCTGTTAAATCTTTTCCTAATGCCTGGGCATAGCCTAACCTCATCTCTATAAAACTAGGTTTTAGTTGTATTGGCACTGGGTTATTAGCAAGTTTAATATGTGCTCCACGCTCTTTAAAAATTTTATCGGCAATAATATACCCTACTTCGGTAGAAAGTATACCAATTCCTGCTCCTGCAAGCACATCAGAAATCCAATGTCGATTATTCAATTCTCTCCCAACTGCAGTCGCAGTTGCGGCTGTATATGCTCCAATACTATACAGCGGCGATCGGAACTGCCCGTATTCTTTATGTAGGAAAGTAGCATTCATAAAAGAATTTGCGGTATGTCCTGATGGAAAAGAATTTCTACTACTTCCATCAGGCCGCTCTACTTTAGCCATATATTTTACGGTATTAACAACTGTACCCATTATAGCTGCAGAGAAAGCATATGACACCAATGCCCTACCCATTTTATTTTTTCCTTTAACACCAGCTGCATTTAGTCCCAATACTGCTACTACAGGTGCGTATTGCAAATAATCATCATAATGGTAACGAAATGTTGGCAAATATCGGTTTCTGAAACTGCGAACTTCTTTTCTTGCCCCCCATGTTGCTGCACTACCAGCAAGTAGAATGGCTGGAACAACAGATACACGAACAGGTTTTGAATTCCAAAAATTGCGCTTCATTGTTAAACTATCTACCGGAATAATATTTTGTGAGCTAGCTTCGAATATTATTATATTTAGTAATGATAATGAGCTAATAGTTAGTTTTAGGTTGAATTTCATGTGATACGTTTTTATTATATAACATTATTAATCTGCAGGCAACTGATATTTGATATTCATTCTGTTTTTGTTCTTTTTAGCATTTATATGATTTAGGCCAACGGCAGATGCAAAGCCCGAAAGAGCCGTTTTAATCCAGTAATTAAACACAAACTTATTTCTGTTTCGTTCGAAGAAAATACTTGCAGGTTGATTATTTTTATGCTTAATAAAAAGATTTAAGATGCTGTTTTCTAAAAATAACCCAAAAGATTTGCGATTAGGGTTTTTATTATCAACCAAGGCAACGCTTAAATTTTTATATGGAAGTATTAAATTGCCAGTAGCATAATATTTATTACCGATCCAATTGGCGATAAGTTTATCACTGTTTCCACTATTTATTTTCAGACTAGCTAAAGGAGTACTTACCTGATTTAGAATAGGTAATTGCATAGGAGCAAGTTGCATATCCATTTTAAAGCTAGATAGAGAATCTAAATAGGATTCTCTATAGTTTACTTGTAGTTCATTTTTACCAAAAAGCATAGCTTTTCCTACTAAAACAAGACTATCACCGTTTCCATAGCTGTTGCTTAAATTAAAAAGATTTGTATTGATATCTCTTAACTCAATAACGCCTTCATGCCCTGTTTTAAACGCAATCTCATGAACATCGACACTACCATTTGTTAGATTTATTTTACCAATATGAAAAGGTTTTTTTACGCTTGCAAGTAATTTTGAAGGCATTAATTTCTCAATTAAAAACCGCTCCGGCATACGTTTATCTCTGCTGGTAAATAGCGAAAAACTATCAATTGTAATTAGAGGAAGCTCAATATTTTTCTTTGATAATATTTTTGCGATTTCAATTTTGTAAAAATTTACACTACCTACTTTCGCCTCGATATAATCGGATTGCCAAGGTTTAGAAACACGTAATTGCTCTTGAGATAAAACTGGCTTGATTTGTATTTGCTTTAGAGCTATCTTATTAAGCTCTGGATGTAATTCTGCACTTTTTATATCAGCTGTAATTGTTTTATTTTTAAAATAGATGCCGCTCGAGCTTAGAGAAACATTTCTAATTAACTTCTCCAATTCAAACTGTTGACCAAATTGATGGCTGAAATCTGCCTTACCTCCTTTGATCAACATCTCAGTAGCAGAAACTGATAGACTATCTTTATTTAGATAAAGTGCTGATGAATGAACATTCCATCCGTTCAGAACATCTATCTGGCGATTTTTAAAATTAAATTTAATATCGTTAAACTTAAAATTAACCGCAGCAGCATTCGTAAAAAGCCCTCTTTTTACCAGCCCCATATCTTTAAAAGCTAGTGTTGTATTATTCAGTTCAAACCATCCATCTTTTTTTAGGCGAACAAGATTCACATCTACATCAAATTTAGAATTTATGAAAAATGTATCAGCCTTAATGGCATTGTTAATCATAAAACTACCATTTGCAATCCGAACGCCATGAACAGCCAGTTCATGCGAAAAATTAAATGCATTATGATGCAGTTTAATTTTAGCGCTGTCATGAGATTTATTAACGTAAATTTTAGGCTCTTGAATTGTTAAATTACTAATACTGGCATCTTCTAAATCAGAAGATTTTATTAAGCTTTTAATACTAATCAGAGGAATCCTTGCGTTTATGCTATCGCCATTTTGATGTTGAAGAACACTGATATCTTCTACACTACTATTACCTGCCAAATTGAGTTCAATCTTTTTAGAGGTTATAAACAGACCCGGCTTAGAAAGTTGAAAATCTCTAAAGCTACCTCCAAAATACATCCATTTAAACCTTTCATGTTCTGTTTTAAATCCTCTAGCCAAAACATTTTTACCAATAAGCCTTATTGGCGCCTGCAAATTTTCGTTATTTAACCAAAATTGCTTAACGTACAAACTTTGAACATTTATTTTAGGCAACACGCCCTTTTTCGAATGTTTATGAAGCTGATTTGGTGTATTTACTTTTAACGATCCAATGCTTAACGAATCTATAAATAATTTTTTTTTCATTTTGTAGTATATCCCAGTCAAGCCATTCCCAAAACAATTTGGATGCTTCTACAGATGTGCCATTCTTCATTTTTAATAAAGCAGAAGATGCATTGTTATGTCTTACTTTACCTTTAAATTCATAATCTTTTAACTTTAGCGTTAGTTTTGGCGAATGATAAGCCAATTGTTTAAAACTCATTTGGGGTATAGCATGCTTGATTTCAATAGATGTATCACTATTTAAAAAATTATTGGCAAAAATTTTCGCATCCAAATGATCAATTCGTAAACGAGAATTCAAATTCTTGCCAGAGCGCATGGCTAATGTTCCGTCATCAATTTTAAATTCTTCAACAGAAATCAAATCTTTTATGCTACGTAGTGCATCAAATAATTTCGGAAGAGGCTTCTTTGAACTCCCTTTTACTTGATTTGATGAATTATTTAATATCGATATAAATGGTTTTTTTAAGGTCGCCTGGTAAGCAGAAAGTTTATTAGCTATCAGATCTGCAATGTTTATTTTGCTTAAAGATAAGGCTGGCGTATAAAAAGTTAGATTGTGATTGAGATTTGAATGAGTCGGAGAAAATTTGGCACCTTTTAGTAGCAACTCGTCCTTATATATCCCAAGTTCATCAGCCTCTAATTGCGATTTGCCATCTTTAGCTATAAAAATAAACTTTTTCAGGGCTAACTTAACACTATCTACATTTAACGATTTTATTTTACCTGGTTTATAATTTAAATTATAAAGTGACAAATCGATTTTTTTGGAGTTGTAAGTAGTGGAATTTAACGAATCTATCGGATGTAAAACACTACCATTATCTATTTTTACATACCTAAATTTTAAAGACTTTAGCAGGCTTTTAGTTTGGCTAACCGGGGTGTTTTTGTGGCGAATATGGCCTAGTTGTACCACTGGATTGATAAAAAATATACTGTCTACAATAAGCTCATCCTTTTGGAAAAGCATGGGCAAACTCGATGCTTTAAACCTAACTTTATCGGCAATTAACCTGTGAATGGTTTTCCCGTTATGTTCATTTTCCTGCACCTTGAATGAGTCTATTTCAGCATATTTTTTCTTACCTGAAAAATAAAATCGATTGAAGGCCAAAACATGACGACCATCAGGTAAAATTATTTGCTGTTTACCAACAACTAATTCAATATCTTCTGATGAAAAAAGGTTTTGCTCCATCTTCAACGAATCAGAAAAATTTCTAATCGTAAGGTTTACTTTTCCTATATCCATTAGGTGACCACCTAATTTACTACTAAACTTATAATTTGCATTTACAATACTAAATGCACCTACCCTTAAGTGCTTTAGGATATTGTGAATAATCACATCAATTTTATCTGGCTGAAAATTAATTTTTTCTATCCTTTTTTTATGTTCATGCGCAGCAAAAATTGGTGAAATAACTGATAAACTATCTACCGATACACGTTGATGAAAAATAAGATCGGAAAAAGATTTAATTTTGAAATGTAGGGTTTTGATTTTAAAGGTATAATGAACGTCAGTATTTACGGTATCTCTTCTGGAAATTACAGCGTCTCTGATGAACAGATTTTTTTTAAAGATAGAAACATCTATATCTCTACAATCGAATACATATTTGTCGTTAGATTTTTCTTTAAGCGCAATTTGTATAATATCCTTAAAGCGATAATCTATAATATAGAATAAAATACCACCAAGCACCACCCTGATCGCTAAAAAAATCAACAATCTCTTTCCCCATTTTTTTTGTTTTGGCGAGAGCTTCATTTAAAATATTGGTGAGATGATTTCAGTATAAAAACTGTAATACTAAGATAATCATTAGAAACATAAAAAAAAATACATTTTATTCTTTTAACTAGAAACTTTTTAAAGGAAAATTGAACTAGCTTTGTAGCATATAAATTCTAACTGATTATCATTCCTATAAATCATATTTCCTTAAAAATCAGAAGATTTCTATTTCGCTGGTTTTACAGTGAGTACTTTACTGATGCACTTCGAAATACTTTAACAATTGTATTTCCAGTTTTTCTATTCTTTTTTCTTGGCGATAAAAGCAGAGCTATAAGTATTGGAGTCGGTGCATTAATAATTAGTTTAACTGATTTACCAGGTAATAGCGGAAATAAATTTAGAACAGCCTGGCTGAGTATTTTATTTTTTATAATTTCCTCTACCATCATTTTGGTAACATTAAATAATCCTATCGCACTTGGGCTTGCAGTCGTAATTCTGACATTTATTTTTTCGATGTTTGCAATTTTTGGATTTAGAATGGTATTAATTGGTCTGACAAGTACCGTTTTAGCCATTTTCATTCTTGGCTTACGTCCAACTAACCCGATTGCTTTTAGTATAAATATTTTAATAGGTGGATTATGGTACTATTTAATCAGTCTTCTACAGGTTTGGATTTGGCCATATCGCTCAATTCATCATGCGATATACGAATGTTTAACAGGTACAGCATCGCTCCTAGCATTAAGGGCAAAAGCTTACGATGAATCACTAAAACCTGACGACTTTGACAATCAAAACATTCTACTTCATTTAAAGCTTAATAGCAAACAAGAATTAATGAGAGATTTGCTTATTGGCGATAAGCGAACAATGAGTAAGGGAAACCAAAAAGGTAATCGATTATTAGCCATTGGCCAAGATGTTATCGACCTCTATGAACAAGTAACAGCCATTCATCAGGATTATGAGCTTTTGCAAGGAGAATTAAAAAAAATCGAGGCCCTAAAGCTTGTTCAAAGTTTAATTAAAATGTTATCAATTGCACTATATAAATGCAGTAGCCGTTTCCTTGGTAAGAATTTGCCAAAAAATCAAATACTTGGAGATAAATTTGAACAAGACCTTAAACAGCTTTTTAAACTGGCAGATATAAGCACCCTTCCCTTGCCCGAAAAAGTTGCTGTAAACATTCAGTCAATTGCTAATTTGATTAAAAATATCGATTCTGATATCGAAATAAAGTACACAAACGATATTAAAAAGGTAGAATATTTAGACTTTCTTTCGAAACAACAACCATTAAATATTAAGGATATTAAGAGTCAGTTTTCGATACACGCTCCCGTTTTTCGATTTGCACTTCGCCTATCAATTTTAAGTCTGATTGCTATGTGTATCAACTATTGGATACCTGAACAGCATTACACTTACTGGTTTTTATTAACCATAATGATAGTTAATCGACCAAGTTTTGGCCTAACCAGAAAAAGAAATTCAGAAAGGCTTAAGGGTACTATTATTGGTCTTGTGGTCAGTTTTATATTATTGCAGTTATCACTTTCCATTTGGCTTCAACTCATTCTATCCATTTTATCGTTATTGGGCTTCTTTGCTTTTAATCGTATAAAATATCTTTTCAGTGTTTTCTGTATTACCGTTATGGTTATACTTTGCTTAAATATTTACCATGGTAGCCCACTATTATTAATTGGTGATAGACTTATTTTTACCCTTATGGGTTGCGGACTTTCTTACGTTGCTGCCTATATTTTCCCAATTTGGGAGGCGCCAAGGATTAAAATGTTAATCTCAGAAACAATTAGTGCCAACCGCGATTATCTTTTTAGGGTTTTAAGTTTTAAAAATGGAGACGCCAATTTACATCAAATAAGACTTGCCCGAAAAGTTAGCTATTTAAAGTTTGCAAGTTTTACAGAGGCGCTAGAATCGCTGAAAAAAGAACCGCAATCTAGCTCTTTAGATATGAACGGACTTTTAAGGATCCAGGCGCTTTGTTATCAAATTAACGGGCATATTGCCGGAATATCTTCATCTAATGATTCTGCCATAAATGATGGTTATTTAAAATCAGGTGTTTTGGAAGATTTGGATTATTGCAAACTGAAAAGTAGAAATTTAAATATTACTTCTATAAATAAAAGTTTTAATGCTGATGATGAATCAGTACCATTATTATCAAAACTGGTTAATAAATTAAAACAGAATTTTACCTGATGAAAGGGATTTTAATCACTTCTTAAATGCCGATATTATCTTTTTAACAATGGTTACAAGGGCTACAACGATTAATCCAGCAATCAACCCTATCCCAAATTCTTTAATTATTGGCGTTATCTGTGGAAATAAATGATGTAGGTAATCAATATTGTGAACAAAGATTCCGCCCGATACCATAATCAAAGCAATTGTACCAACAACACTTAAAATTCTGATAATAATGGGAAGTGATTTTACTAATAAGTGCCCTATTTTTGAGAATAAACCTTTATCATTTGTTTGCTTAATCATTTTATAGCCAGCATCATCCATTCTAACAATTAATGCAACTATACCATAAACGCCAATTGTAGCTAATAGCGCAACAACAGAAACCGTTATAATCTGCAAGGATAAACTTTTATCTAAAACAGTTCCCAAAGCAATAATTACTATTTCTACCGATAAAATAAAATCAGTTGTAATTGCTGATTTCACTTTTGTTTTTTCGGCATCACCTGTGCCTTCTTCCTTAGTTTTTACGACCTCAGCAGCTGTTTTATGCCGATGGAAGAGATATTCTACTATTTTTTCAACGCCTTCATACGCCAGGTAAAGTCCGCCAAGAATTAAAATAAATTTAATTGCTATCGGGAAAAACACATTTAACAATAAAGCAACAGGAACGATAATTATTTTGTTAATTAAAGAGCCCTTGGTAATCGCCCAAAGTACAGGTAGTTCTCTAGAGGATAGAAAACCAGTAGCTTTTTCGGCATTGACTGCTAAATCATCGCCCAATATGCCAGCAGTTTTTTTTGTTGCTATTTTTGCCGTCACTGCAACATCATCCATTAACGCCGCTATATCATCTAAAATCGCAAAAAAACCTGAAGCCATACTTATCTAATTAATTTGTTCGCAAAACTATAAATTCGATTCTGAATTATAGTAAAATAGATAATTAAACTAATTGTTTTCTGAACAATAAAATTTATTGAAATAGGCACTTGATGAATACTAATAAAATTAGTAAATTAGCTTTATGGAGAATCGCTTTAAAAGTTTATCAATATTTGAATTTCAGTCTAAATTTCC
>NZ_JBHSBY010000109.1:0-26891 GCF_042650905.1 Pedobacter jamesrossensis
AGTCACCCACGACACCCTTGTCTCTGGCTAACACTTCCTACTGCTAAGCGTGTTCGGGACTTTAACCCTATAGTTGATTGCCATGCCCGGCGCACCACAAAAAAACTCCAGATTTTCATCGGGAGTTTCTCTTTAATAATTCTTTTAGAATTTATATGATAAAGTTGTAACGAACTGACGTGGAGGAATTGGATTTACACTGTAGTTTTCGTGTACAAAGTAATTAAGTTCATTAGTAATGTTTGCAACTTTAGCTAGCAATGAAACTTTTTTCCAGCTATACCCGGCAGAAAAATCGAAAGTTGTAAAACTATTTAAAGGAATTATACCTGTTGAAGAGTTATTTTTAGTTGTATTCCTTCCTCCGTTACGATCGCCAGTGTAAAAAGCTGAAGCACCAAACTTTAAACCTTGTAAAATGCCATCACCAAAAGTGTAAAACAAAGTTCCGTTAGCTGTATTTTTTGTTGTACCAACTAAACGTTCTCCTTCTACAATACCAGTTACAGCAAGTGTTGATTTATAACGCATATAATTGTAGCTATAACCAGCAATAAAGTTTAAACCTTCAACTAATCTTCCAGAAATGTCAATTTCCAAACCATCACTTTCAGTGCTGCCAGAAAATTCTCTTTTAGTTGCATCAGCTAAAGCCGTTTGTGCAAACTTATTATTCTTAATTTTATAATAAGTTAAATTAGCAGAGAGCCTTCCTCCTAAAAAATCATTTTTAACACCTGCTTCATACTGGTCGATAATTGAAGGGGCCATTGGTGCATTAGTTGCAATATCTACTCCGGTATTTGAGGTGAAATTGTTCGAATAGCTGGCATAAATAGATGTAGTTTTAATCGGTTGATAAATTAAGCCTACTTTAGGCGAAAATGCTTTATCTATTTTATCTATCGCTGTACCTTTTGTTTCTGCTCCGGTTGCAACGGTATTTATTGTAGTAGTTGGTGTTTTTTGAAATGTCCATCTTATTCCAGCCAAAACTTTAAATTGGTGTGAAAGTTCAATCAAATCCTGCGCAAAACCGCCCATTCTAAATACAGGAGCATCGGTATTTGTTAATAAAGTTGTTTCGGGAACGTTAAAGTTTGAAGGCTTATTAAATGTGTTAAAATCAAGTAAACTTACCTGATCATAATATCTGGTTGTACCAGCTGTTAAACTATTAGGATTAGTGTAAGCGCCAGTTTCTATACTCGATTGATCTGCATCTACACCTACAAGTAAAGTATGGGCAATTTCACCTGTATTAAATTTACCTGTTAAATTAATTTGCTCGTTATAGCTAAACTCTCTTGTTTTAGAACGAGTTAATGCTCTATTCCAAATACCCTGAGCATCAGCGGCTGGTCTTTCTGTCGAAAAATAATTTCTATTGTATGATTGCATAGAAAATATCGCATTTAGCTTCCAGTTATCATTAAATTTATGATCTAGATTTGCCTGCGCCGTTGCTGTATTAGTTTTATTGTATGCCCAATTTGTATTTATAAATGCATTTCTTCCTAGTGGAGAAATTTTATTTCCAATTGTACCTATACCAAAATCTGGTGTAAAATCGCTTTTTAAGTAATCGCCTTGCACTAATAGCTCTGTTTTATCGCTTATTTTGTATAATAATGATGGATTAATGTAAAAACGCTTTGTTTTCACTACATCTCTATAACTATCTGCACTTTCGTAAGTACTAATAACCCTGAAGGCTATTTTTTTAGATACTGGTCCGTATAAATCTACGATAGGCTTGTATTGATTATAACTTCCTACACGCATTGAAACTTCACCGCCATACTCGAATTTAGGTTTTTTAGTTACCATATTTACTACCGCACCACCACTTACACCACCATATAACAAAGCTGCACTACCCTTTAATACTTCTACAGACTCTAGCGTACTGGCTTCTGGACTACCACCTATTGATGTTCTAGCTCCATTTTTTAATACATTATTAGCCCCTAAACTGTAGCCTCTGGCGTAAAAATTCTCTCCAACACTACCACGGTTAGCGCCTAAAGCAACACCATTAATATTTTTCATTACGTCGCCCAAGCTATTTACTTGTTGATCGGCAATTACTTTTTCGCCAATAATTTGCACTGATTGCGGTAAATCTCGTGGAGCAATTGCAATTTTACCTAAATTAACGGGCTTTTTATTCGGCGTTTTATAACCGTTAACAGCTACTTCATCCAGCTTAGAAGAAGATTCTGCGATAGAGAAATCTATTTTAACAGTTTCGCCTGCAATAACACTAATTTTTTGTTCTTGCGAAGAAACACCAACTGCGGAAACCTTTAATACATAACTTCCAGCATTTACATTTTTAATTGTAAAGCTTCCCTTTTCATCTGTATGAGTTGATTTTCCAGTATTCTTTAGTCCAACACTTACATAAGCAGCTGAATTTCCGTCGCTTGTTTTAACCGTTCCGGAAACGGAACCATTTTGAGACTGTGCGCTAACACTACCAGCAAAAAGCAGGCATATCACAAGCCAATTAAAAACATGTGTAATTTTTCTATACATCTTATTTAGATTAATTCTTAGTGGCGCAAAGAAAAGATTAAATCATTAAAAAATCAAATTATTTTTAATTATTCTAAATAAAAACTAATTCACTAAAAATAACTGCACTATTGATGCTGCTTTCTTAACTTTGCCACATACCTAAAGCAGAGTACTGTGAAATTTAGAATAATAGTTTTTCTTTTATCGCTCAGCTCTATTTGCAATGCGCAAGTATTGAGGAAAAGAACAACATTGCTAATGGGAAGCCGGTTTGATATTACTATTGTTGATAAAGATTCTCTTTCAGCCGAAAATAATATCGATACTATTATTGCAGAAATTAGTCGTATTGAATTTTTAATCTCAGACTGGAAACCAAGTTCACAAGTATCTGAAATTAATCGCCAAGCTGGAGAAAAGCCAGTTAAAGTTGATAAGGAACTTTTCGAATTGACAAAAAGAGCACTAAATCTTTCTAAAATAACGGATGGTGCTTTTGATATCAGTTTTGCGGCAATGGATAAAATCTGGAAGTTTGATGGCTCGATGACTGAAATGCCGACGCCAGAAGCAATAAAAAAGTCAGTTGAAAAAGTTGGCTACAAAAATATAATCTTGGATAGCCTAAACTCGACCATTTTTTTGAAAGTTAAAGGAATGAAGATTGGTTTCGGTGCTTTAGGCGAAGGTTATGCGGCAGACAAATGTCGAGATATGATGCTAAAAAAAGGCATAAAGGCCGGTATTGTTAATGGCTCTGGCGACATGAGTACCTGGGGTAAAAATCCAAATGGTAAAAACTGGACAATTGGTTTAACAAATCCTTTTCATAAGGATAAACTTTTTGCTGCCGTTCCTTTGCACAACAGCGCTGTTGTAACATCAGGCAGTTATGAAAAATTTGTAATGTTTAATGGTAAACGTTATGCGCACATTATAAATCCGGTTACAGGTTACCCAGCTACAGGGCTATGCAGCGTAACAGTTTTAGGTCCCAATGCCGAACTTGCAAACGGTTTTAGTACATCAATAATGGTTCTTGGAAAAAAGGCTGGGTTAAAATTTATTAATAACTTCCCCGAATTTCGTTGTATAATGTTTGGCGACGATGGTAAAGTTATTCTCTCAAAAAACCTGAGTAAAAAAACTGTCAATCGCTGGAAACAGATGCTGTAGAAATTTCATCTACTCATCACCTATCCATGAAGAGAGTAGGCAAAAAGTATAAAAGGTTAAATGATAAAATCAAACCGTCATTTCGACCGTAGTGTAGGAATCTTTTAAATAGTGTGTAAAAATTTTATTTATTCCTCCGCCGTTCCTTCGAAGTAAGAATAGTAAATACTTAATAACAATCCATTAATATTTGCCCATGCGATTGGTAGAAACTAATGCTTTTGCCTTCTTCCTTTTGACATAAGTTTTCTAAAAATTCAATTATGTCATTTTGCATACTTAATGAGCCACAGAGCATTATCACACCACCGCTTTTCAGCGTTTCTGAAACTAAAGTGGCATCCAAAGCCAACAAATCTTTAACATATTGCTTTGCTCCTTCTCTCGAATAAGCAACATTCAATGTAGTTAGTTTATCTGATTCTGAATTTAAAGCATTTTCATAAAGTTCGAAAGATAGTTTGTTTCTAAAACCACAATACAGGTGAATATTTCTGCCTTTGCTATATTGATTCAACATCCCTAAAAATGGTGCGATACCAGTTCCATTCGAAATCATTATGACCGTTTTTGCTTTCGAAGGAAAATGGAAATGTTCATTTTTTATAATTGCTGCATTTAAACTTTGTCCTATTTCCAGTTGATGTAAAAAACCAGAACCTAATCCACCGTCATGCAATTTAACACTCAGCTGAACGCGTTTACCGATTCTACCTATTGAATATAGTCTTTCTCTATGATCGTTTGCCGGATAAATTGCAAGTAAATCGCCTGAAGTAAATTGTTTCCTTTTCTTCGGATTTAATCGAATAATAAACGAAGTTTCCGCATTGTTAGAAACTGTTTTTTCTACCACCGTAAATTGATTTGTTTTTACAGGTTTCGTTTCCAATAATTTAGACAAAGAAGTTAATTCTACGTTCGAAGTTTGCGCCCACAAAGTAGCCCATTTAGTAAAATCTTCTGGAGAACGATCGTTAACCGTATGTATTTCTAGCAAAGGTTTTGCCCAATTCTGATGAGATAAAGCATTATTTACTTCGTAACCAAACTTACAGAAATCTGGGTACGAATGCGAGCCAAATGCCACAACAGAAAATTTAATTGGATTTAACTGCTTATGTTTCTCCAAAAGAGAAATAAACTTGGCTGAATTTGTTGGTGCCTCGCCCAAACCATAAGTTGCTGTAAAAACAATAAGCTGTTTTGCTTTCGGGAAAACTTTATAATTATTTAGCTGACCAATAAAAGAAGTTTGACCATTTTTTAATAATTGCTGATGAATTGCTTTCGCAAAACGAAAAGTTGTACCGTTTTCTGAGCCAACTAAAATTACAAACTCAGCCTGATCGAATTTATATTTATTTTTTACCTGGCTCGACCTTCTTTTCCACCAGATAACAAAACCAGAATAAATAAAGAATAAAATATTAGCCGAAGCAATTGCCAAAATAATAGCCCAAATAGCATTAGTTCTGCCGGTATGCAAATTCATGCTTAAAGTAGTTAACAATTTAGCATTCGAAAAAGGCTGCTGCGTTAATACCTCACCAGTAATTTGATTTACCGTAACCTCTTTATCCCTAAGTTTAAGCGTAAAATAATCTTCTACATCATCAGAAAAAGGAAATTCTATTGATTGAACATCAGCAAGCTTAGTGTTTTTAAAAATATCAAAATCGATAGTTTTCTTTTTGGGGTTTGACTTTATTGCATCAAAATCTATTTTATGCGAAATCTTCTGCTCCTTAATAATTTCGAAGGTTTGCAAAGTAATTATTGTTCCGGTTACCGAAATAATAATGATGGGAATCAAGAGTAATCTGCCTAAAACAACGTGATAATACTGAGCAAAGTCATCCTTCACAATTTTTCCAAAAAACCGCTTTAAACTTCGTTGGCGCTGAATAATTAAAACCGTACCAGAAGTTGCAATTAAAAATAGAAAAAATGCAGTTAGCCCAATGAAAAACCGACCTAGTTCGTGAAGAAACAGTGAACGGTGCAGCGAAGTAACCCATTGAAAAAACTCATTCTCTTTGCCTACTTTACCCAAAGATTTTCCGGTTCTTGGGTCTATGTAAAACTTACCAGATTTATCTTTTGCATCTGTAGCATCAACAACTACAAATTGGTTAACATCCACGCTAACTTCAATTATATCAGTATAATTTTTTGTTAGGTTTGGTAAAAGCTCAGCTATAGTTAGCTGATTAAAATTCTTAACCTTGTAAGGCTGTGCTTTTTCGGTAATTGGTTTAAAAGAAAGGATGATTCCCGTTACCGATGCTAAGGCTATAAAAAGAAAAGAAGATACGGCCAGTGCTAAGTGGCTGTATCTCCATATTGAAATTGTCATTTAAAAAATTTTATTAGTTCGCACTTAAACGAACATATCTGATGTAACCAGTACCTTCAGTTTTAGCTGCGATACCTGCAGTTGTTAAAGGCACTTCTAAGTCTTTTACATAATATTTTTTGTCTTCAACGGCCGATTCGAAACGTAAAGTATAACCTTTGTTAATTTTCGAATCTTCGATTTCAAAAGTTGTTACGCTTCTATCGCCACCCGTTACTGATGCACCAGTAATTGCGCTGATGTTTGTTGGTTTTTTCTTGTAAAATTTATGCCATTCTTTAACATCAGGGTACCATTTCTTATCAGAGCCCATAACGTACAAAGTTTTTTCGTAAGCACCTTTAGCATCAACCAAAGAAACCACGATATATGCACCTTCACCCATGTAATTGGTCATCTGCAACATGCATTTGTACTTTGTAGATTTTTGTGCCATCGATACAAAAGAAGTAGATAACACTAACCCTAAGCCAAGGCATATTTTATAAAAGTTGTTCATATTTTATTTTAAAAAGTCAATCGATATTTTGTTCTTTGATAAAAATTCGTTTTCTGTGGCTAAATCGTAAGGTGTTTCTTTAAACTCTGTAGTTACATCTTTCTTAGCACCGATTGAAACTAAGTATTTCATCAGTTCGGCATCCTTTGCCGTCATAGCGGCTTTATGTAAAGCAGTATAGCCTTCTTTATTTTTAAGATTTACATCAACTTTTAATGGTTCTATACGTTTTAATAAGGCTAAATCATTTTTAGCAATCGCTAAGTGATATAAAGAATTTCCGTTAGGTTGAACAGCTTTAAAATCGAAACCTTTATCGCTAAGCAATTTAAATTTAGCTTCAAAATCTTCCATTCCACGGGGATTGTATGCTTGCAAAAGATAATAAGCTAAATTATCGCCATTTTTATCTGCAGCTTTCATATCTGCTCCTTTATCTAAAAGAAACTGAACAACTTCTGCAGAGTTACCACGAACGGCCAAATGTAGAGCAGAAACACCTTTAGCATTTACCTGATTAATGTTTTTAACATTTTTAGACAACAATTCTAACGTTGCCAAATCTCTGTTTGAACCAGCCGCTATCATAAACGGTGTAACACCATCCTTATCTGCCAGATTAACATCTACCCCTTTTGAAAGGAAATAATTAATAATTTCTTCTTGCTTTGGTTTACGTACAATATACGATAATGCATTTTCGCCATTACTACCAATTGCAGTAGGCTTAATTTTTAATCCCTCAAGATATTTAAAAACTTCTAATGAATTTGAAGTTCCACGACCACCTTGTGCAGCCATTAACATCGCATTATCGTTATATTTTACACCTTTTTGAATTAAATTATTCATCAATTCGATGTTTCCACTTTTTGCAACGTAATTGAAAGCTGTATTACCATTTGCATCTTTACTATTGATATCTAAACCTTTCGATACAAAATAATTAGTAAGGACAAAATCTTTATCGTTTGGAATTGCAATTAATAATGCATTTGCACCATCGTGATTTAAATCTTTTTTAAGGTCTACTCCTTTTTCAATCAGCAAATCGTAAACCTTAGTATTTGGTTGAGCAGCATTTGCAGCAAAAGTTAATGCGCTATAACCATGGCTATCTTGAACATCAGTTTTAGCGCCATTTTTTAGCAGATATTCCATTACAGGAACATTGCCTCTAGCTGCTGCCCAAATTAGGTAAGTTCTGCTATCATGTGTAATTTTATTAACATCATTTCCTGGTTGAGCCAAAAGAAATAAAATAGATTCTTGAGGAGCATTACTATTAATTGCATAAACCACAGCATCGAATGATGATGGATTTAGTTGCGAAGGATTACTTCCTTTTGCAATCTCGGCTTTAATAGATTCTACATTTGGGCTTCCTTTCCAAAATGTTTGATCGAAAAAAGTATTTTTTTGAGCTTGTGCACCCAAAGAAGCTACTGCAAGAATAGCAAAGATTATTTTTTTCATTTTAGAGCTAAATATTGTTTTTTATAAATTCATTCAAACTCAATATTTAAATTGGTTCTAAGAATTTCGGCTAAGTTAACAAGAATCATTCTAAATAAAAGACTTATGCCTATTTTTATTTATATTAAATCAAAACTGTTACTTAAAATGCATTGTGAAGGGATTTGTAAAAGAGTCGTGCATAATTAAATGTGAAAAGCCATTTTTATCAATTATCTATGTTCATTTTGCAAAATTCACCATACAATTTTTCTAACTGATGCCCAAATTTAAGCTTAGCAAATCCCATCAAACATAAGTTCTTTAAAAAAGCGTCGTTATAGCTGTAATCAATAATTAGGCATTTTGCTAAAATTATAATTATCCTAAAACAAATTTTATTATAATGAACATCACTAAAAACCTTTTATTTTCAGCGCTTATCGGATTATCAACTTTGACAATTTATTCTTGCAAAGCAAAAAAAATGATTGCGAAGCCAGATCCAGCTCCAGTTGCTAAACCTGCACCAGTCGAAGAGAAAAAACCTACTCCGCCGCCTGCAAAAGAGGAAGAAAAGCCAGTCCCTGTAGAAAAACCTAATTTCAATTTAGATAATATTCAGTTTGAATTTAACTCAGCCGTGCTTAAAACATCATCTTTTTCTATTTTAGATAAAGCAGTTGCAGAGATGAAGAAATCGCCCGATACAAAATTTATTTTAAATGGTCATTCTTCAGCAGAAGGAACGCCAGAACACAACATGTCTTTATCTATTGACAGAGCAAATTCGGTAAAATCTTATTTAGTAAATGCTGGTTTAAATGCATCTAATTTTAAAATTGTTGGTCATGGAGAAAAAGAGCCAGTTAGCTCTAACGATAGTGAAGAAGGAAGAATGCTCAACAGAAGAACCGAGATTAAAATAGATAATTAAATAATCTGATTTAACAGGCCTTGAATTAATTTTCAAAGGCCTGTTCTTTTATTAATCTATAGGGATGATTTTGTTGTATTTAAATTCTGTTGGTGAAGGCCCATCTGCAGGATAAGTAATACAATTAATTGTTAGATATGCTTTATCTGTAATTATAAATTTACCATTCTCAAATAACTGGATATTAACTGCTTTTTTAACCATCGAACCATTTGTCTGCTTTTCATTTTTCTCGGTAACGGTAACTTTTAAATTATCGTTTTCGATTGAATAGTAGCCTCTCGAAGAAGCAATAAGATCGTTATTAATCGATGCTTTCAGCGAAAAACCTCCGCCAGGTTCAAAAATAATAAGTCGGTCAAAGCCACCAGTAAGCCCTGTTTCTTGCCAGGCACCAGTTAAAACGTCTGTTTTACCACTTAAATTGTTATCCTTTTTACAAGAAATCATAAAAACAGAAAGCAAGAGCAGCAATCCACAGGTTTTTAATAGATTTTTAATCATGGTTTGATGTTTTTTCTATAGAAACGGTAAATAATTACTTAACGCTACAGTCAATTAGGATCTTTATTTTCCATTTCGGTTTCCAGGCGTTTTAATTCGGCATCCATATCTAGCAAAGCCATTTCTTGTTTAGCTATAAGTTCTCTACAGGCTGCAAGTTGGCTTCGCAAATCAAAAATCTCTTTTTGAAGTTCAATCATGCTTTTACCCGTTTCTTCCTGGGCTTTTCTAAGTTCGAGCCTGGCCATAAAACCTCCTTCACTTAAAAAAATTCCTAAGCCCGATTGCTTACCAATAAGTGCCGGGAGCGGATGTCCATGAACTTCACCTATTAATATAATTAAGTTAAGTTGATTTAATAATTGAAGGTATTCTGAAGCTAGTATTGCATTTCCTCTAAATATATGCAGTACGCGGTCTGTTTTAATGTATTCTTCATGCTGAAATTCTTGAAGAATTCGATCAAGCAATTCGCACTTAGCCGAAGTTAAATTAATGGGAAACCTATCCATTACTGATTATTTTGGGATATAAAACTCAGAGTTGTAAAATGATTTACAAGAAATAAATATAGAAAATATTTACTTATGACGTAAGATTTTTGATTTAAAGCAAAATACTACTTAATATTATAAGCATTATTTAGCAAAAAAAGGTTTGCCCGAGACAAACCTTCTTGTTAAAAAAATATTATATATGAAATTGACAATTGTTAAATTTTACACCTCCTATTATAACCTTTCGTAAGTAACTTCGACACCATCAGCAGCAATTACTCCAATAAAGATGGTTAATTTATCTCCAGTTAAATTTGTATAATATTTTTCTGTCGAAGTACTAAAAGTTATAGCTGAATTGGCTTGGTTATTATTAATATCTTTACGCTCTGTTGTAATTACAAAAGTTCCTGATTGAATAACCTTTCCTTTGCTATAACGCTCAAAATTTTGATTATTGAAGATATAAATATCTCCATTACCTTTTTTATAATTCGGATCAGCACCAGCAATCTGACCGCCAGCTACATATCTCAGCTCCCACGTTCCATTAATTCCTTTTTCTATAGTTTTCTTTTTACAGGCCGTAAAAGAAAACAGCATAATTAGTGAAAGTGTTAAATTTAGAATATTATTTTTCATGGTTTGTTTTTTTTATAAACGCAGCCAAAAGTAAAAATGCTACAGCTTGAAAATATTTACGACTCAACATTTAATTTTTTTACTATCCAAGGCAAGCTTAAACCTTGTCCAATTAGGTAAACAAAACCACAACAACTGATATATTGAAAGCAGCATCGTAAAGTAAAGGCGGTAAAAATATAAGAAAAATAACATCGGGATTTAACGAAACAGTCGGTATTGAGGGAATAAAGCCTATTGAAATACCAGCAATAATCAGCAAAATTGGATATGGAAGCTTAATCTTATCTGCAATTGCAGATAAACCAATCATTATTGCAAGAATTAAAATAACTACACTGTAATTTTCCATAATCTATTTTCCGTTCTTCTCCGTATTTTACTCATCAATTTTGAAAAGTAAAGATAGAAACTCATCATTACAAGATAATTTTAGCAAAAAATACTTTTTAACTTAGCTTACAATGTGAACTTTAATAATATATTGCACGATATCTTTAGCAATATTTTGCCGTTTTAATATTTGGATTATTAAAAAGAAGACCGTTGTTTTGATAATTGACTTAGTAAAAAGGTTAGTGTCAACTGATCAAATCGATTCTATTAAAACCAAGTTTAAGTTTGACACAAGGTTAGTAAATTTAAAATTTTACTTCATAAAACTGGAAGTAATACATTGTAATTCATTAAAGCTTTTCAGAAATTTTAAACGGAGGTCGATCGTCTTCTGCTGAGCTTCAATAAGCTTATTTTCTCTGGAATTAATTAAAAATAATGAACTCTCGCCATTGGTAAATTTTGCCTCTTCTCCCATAAGAAGGCGTTGGAAGTTATTTATGTTTTGATTTGCAATATCTATTTGCATCCGATAGTTCTCCACTTCATTAACATACGATGAAATCTTTGCATTCAGCTCTTGTCTCTTGTATGATGCATCTATTTGGTTCTGAGAGATTTTTAATTTTGCCATTCTATAGTTTGCTCTTGCCTGCCTAAGAAAAATTGGAATTTCTAACTTAACACCGTACTGATAATTATCCTGAAAAAGCGGGAGATAATTACTGCTGTATCCCCTTTTATTAAGAAAGTTATAGGTAATATCTAATTTAGGCAGCAAGCTTTGGAACTTCAGCCTACGCTCAATTGCCAGAAAGTTTCCTTTCTGTTGGTAATATATTAGAGATAGATGGGAATTAATCTCTCTTGAATACAATTGCTGTATCATAGATGAATAGCTTCCATATGCCTCGCTGGAACTAAGGTTATCTTCTGGAAGAATCGGTTGAGTAATTTCATAAGGCTGGAGATTATCTTTCCATAAGAATAAAGAAAGATCTAAAGTGGCTTTCACAAACTGAAGGTAAGCCTCTTGCTGTTGCAATTCAAAACTTTTTAATTGTGAAAGTGCCTCAACAGTATCTATTGCAGCCTGTTCTCCAAATTCATAGGTCTTTTTTATCATCTTTAACCGGCGAACGTTTATTTCTACCGCTTTGGTCTGTATAGTGTAGATCTCATAATACCTAACCCATTGCCAATAGCTGTTTTCTGCATCCCTGAATAGTTCATTGGTGAGTAATTGCTGTTCGGCCGCCGTCATACGCAGTGCAACTTGCGCCTGCCCCAATAAGGCTCGTCGCTGGTCAAATATCAACCCTTTCGCTAAAGGAACTGTCAGTCCAAATTGATACAGGCCACCTTTTGTTTGATTGTTGTTCAACCTTTGTCCTTCTAGCGCATTATAACTTCCGCCTAAGGTCAACCCATACCAGGTTGGAATATCAATTCCAACATTAGTTTCTTTATAATAATTTGCTCCGTCCAAGGTTTTAGAACCATCTTTTGCTGAAACAATGGGATCAAAATTACCGCGGGCACTACTCACTTCGGCTTCAGCGATATTATTCTGTAACCTATACCTAAATGCGAGTGGATGATACTCTTTGACGATACTTATAAATCCATCGCGTGATAAGCGTAAGGTATCTTGCCCAAAGGAAAACTGCGTCAGCAATAACAAAGCCAGTAAGAAACCAATTCTATTTCGCTTTTCCATCTTCTGAAGTAGATTTTTCTGTTTTTACTTTATAGTAATCCGGTGGGAAACCATTAATGTTTCGCCACAACTCGTACCATACGGGTACATCATTAAGTATTGCTATACCCTTTACTCCGGCGCCCATCTTGATTTGACCTGGCCAAGGCTTTTGTTTTTTGTCTTCAATAACCAATGCTTTGAAGAGCCCGTTCGCATTTATATTACTCTCTACCGCCACCACCGTTCCTGCAAACGTTCCATAACTTGAATTCGGCCATCCCGAAAATATGATAGCAGGAAAGCCGTCGAAAATACACATCACCCGCTGACCAATATTTAATAGCGGCAGATCTACAGGCTTAACATAAATCTCTACCGCATAATCCACAGTTTTCGGAACGATAGTGCCAATACTTTCTGTTTCTTTCAAGATTTCACCAATGCCCGATTTTGTTAGCTGGACTATCTGACCATCTTGTGCTGCAAGTACTGCATACATACCCTGCCTAACGCGATAATTTGCAGCCTGATTCTCCAGCTTTGCAATTTCCCCGGTACTTCCTTCAATTTCACCCATACTTTGAAAACGCTCACCCTCCGTCTTACTCACTTTCTCGGTGTAATCCTGCATGATGGCGTTTTGCTCGATATTTAAGGCAAGGATTTCCTGGCGCGATTGTAGTAGCTTGTTCTCTGAAGCGGTTTTTTTAGCCAATGTATTTTGGTAGGAAACACTTCGTTGTTGAAACTGCGTTAATGATACCAGACCATCATCATAAAGCTTTTTCTGCCGGCCATACTGGTCCTCACTCAACTTAAGTTCATTAGTCACAGCACCTAAATCCGCCTCTTCTGCTGCGATCTTCTTCTGTAGTTGCGAAATCTTTATTTTTAGCTGTTCAAGTTTAAGTTGTCGGCTCGAATTGATGGCATTTAGTTGCGCTTGAGTTGTCTCTACTTTTGCTCTGTAATAATCTCGTACGCCCTTTTTTGCATCAACTTGTTCTTGAGTTCTACGAAGCAGTAAAGGATCCATGTAACCCTCCTTTACTTCGGAAAGTTCTAAAATCGTATCTCCTTTTTTGACATGATCACCGTTCTTCACGTGCCATTTAATGATTTTTCCAGGTATTGGTGAATTTAGCTGTTGTGGTCGCTGACCTTGATAAAGCGTACTTACACTACCTGATACACGGATATTTTGTGTCCATGGTATGAACAGGATGACCACGCATAGAATCAGAAAAAATAAAAACCAACTCTTTACGTGAGACTTTTTATTAATGCGGTATATATTTTCAAAGGATCTAAGCTTCATTTTTTTTACCTTATTTACTGATTTTTAATTATTCCATTCTCAAGGGTCAGATGCTGATCTGCAATATTGATGATTTCCATGGCTTGCGACACGATAACGATTGTAGTATATGCCTTAATCTTTTGGAGGTAGTTAATTATTTTCAACTGAAAGTCCTCATTCATACCATCTAAGGGATCTTCCAGTATTATCAATCTGTTATTACCTAATAGTGCTCTTAACAATGTAATTTTCTTTTTCCCGCTAAAAGAAACCTCGGTATCCGTTTCACTGATATTAGTATCGAAACCACTGCTAAATAAGCTTGGTAGATTTTCCAAGCCGATTTCTTCACTAAGTTTCATTACGTCCTCTGTACTGACATCCCTTCTACCAAGAAGAATGTTATCCATGAGCGTTCCTTTTACAATAATCATATCTTGGGTATACAGACCGATCCGGGCTCTCCATTCCTTTTTACTTATGTTCTTTAATGGAATTTTATCAAATGTTAATGAGCCTGAGGAAGGTTCATAAAATCCAGACATAAGGTTTACCAAAGTCGATTTTCCAGCTCCAAAATTACCTGATACTACTGTTAGGGTATTGGGCTTTAGTTCAAAACTAATATTCTTTAATATCAGCTTATTATCATTGAAAGCGAAGCTGACATCATTCATTTTGACTTCTATGCCGCCAATGGATCTTTCAAGGATTAGATCGCCTGTTTGTTCTTCTGCAAGATCGATTACCTTATTGAGTTTTACCAGGGATGCAATAACATCATAATAGCTTTCCAAGCTTTTGATAAGTTTTTCAACAGCATTCATGATTGTTAGCACAACGATTTCGGTGGCGATGAAAGCACCAATATTTAGCTGTTGGGTAACCAGCAAGTAGGTACCGATCGTTAGCATTACCAATGTGATAATAACATTAAAACCTATTATCGATTTATATTGAAACTCTAATACTTTAAAATGCGAAGTCCTATGTTTCAAGTAACTGACAACACGCTCGTCCGTGCCCGTTAAGTGAGATTCAGACTTCGAATTAATCTTAAATGTCTTGACCGCTCCGGCAATATCCTCCAGCCAGGAGGCCACTTCATACTTTTTATCGCTTTCTTCCAGACTGGAACTGATGCCTGAATTCATGGTGAATTTGAAGATTGCCAGAACAATGATAAGAACGATGGCTCCGAAAACCAGGAACCATGGGTGATAAAAAGACAGAAGTATAATTCCGAAGAGGATCTGAATCAGTGCAGTAGGGATTTCTAACAATAACTTTGAAATACCCTTTTGCAGATTTTGAGTATCAAAAAAGCGATTTACAAGCTCAGGCAAATAATACTTCTTAGTGGATGAAAGGTTTATCTTTGGCAGCTTATCTGCAAAGGCAACTGCGTATTCAACAAATATCTTCTGCTGAATCTTCTCAATTATTTGCAACACCTTAACCCTAAAAAAACCAGCTAGCAAGGTGCCGAGTACCACGAAGAAAATTAGAATATATAATGAGGTAACCATGGTGGCGCCCATTACAAATCCTACTATAGCCTGTATGCCCAGGGGAATACTCAACTGAACAAGACCGCTCAAAATGGCATAGACATAAATGGCGGTTACATCTTTTTTTTCCTTTGTGATGTACTTCAAAAGTGCGGCGTTACTTAATATAAAGTCTTTTTCCTGGTACATGTGACTAAGTTTTTATTACCGAAAAGGATAGGCGATTTAAATAATTTTCTACATATACCTTATGTTCTTCCCTGGAGGAATTATCCGTAAGTTTAGGCAAATGCTCACTAAAAAACTGTTGATCATGTGCAGTTTCCAACAGGGTGCTAGCTAAGGATTTTGAGTAAGGAAAATCGGGATTGATTTCTAGTATAATCTCGCTGAGGAATAAACAAAAACTTTTCAGCGGACTAAAAACCATTTCCTTGTTTATTTCATCAACATCTTTTACAAGATAACATTTGCTGCTTTCAGAAATAACTATATAATGAAGCTGTTCTAAATTGTAATCCTGGATATGTAATTGATTGTCGATGTTGTGAGTAATAATTTCTAACACCAGACTTAATTTCTCAGCGGAATCATTTACCTGGGCTATTTGCAGTTTAGAAAAGTACTCCAGGTAACTCCAGTACCAATTTAGAATATAGAGTAACAACTTATGCTTAGACGAAAAGTACCGATAAATAGTAGCCTCGGTTGAGTCAATTCTTTGCGCAAGTTTCTTAAAGGTGAACTGCTCAAAACCAACTTCAAAGATTAACTCGATAGCTCTCTTTACGATTGCCTTACCCACCTTGCTGTCTTCGGGATAGCGAAGATACAGATGCTCGTTTAGCTTAAAATTTAAGAATATTTCCATAATTTTTCCCCTGTGCAAACATATAAACAGAAGCAAAAAAATACAAGACTATAAATTATTATTGCAAAACAATTACAAAAGATAGTAATACTATTATTTTTTAAGTTAAGAAAAAGATAAGTTTAAGTTTTCCAATCTAACCCAAGTTTAAATTTATGCAATGTGATTTTCGATTGCATACTCCGATTAGCAATGATACTTGAATTCGGGTTAAACATATTGATGCAGGCTTTATTAAACGATTCGATTAACACCATCTAGTACAATAAAATTCGACTCATAGGCTTTATAAGGCTGAAGAGCATATTTGTATCCAGAAAATACTAATTATTCAATCGAGTTAGTTATTCCTTCCCCCCTTTGGAGATAAGGGCAATCTGAGATAGAGCTAAAATTACACTTAAAACCATTGTTTCATAAATTATATTTATGCATTATATATTAAATATAAATAAAAACTTATACTAAATTTTTAACAGTTTTGCGCTGTAAATCATTATAAACATATTCATTCATCGACATGAACTTAAAAAAAGAGTCTGAAGCCCGCTTAAAGGAACCCCAAAAAAGTTCCCACAATTATTTTATTACCATGGTTACGGTTCTATTTTCTATTGTGTTCCTTGCTACAGGAGGTCTGATCATATTCGGACCCGCACATCCGGACTGGACCTTCTGGGGTTTGTTCAGAATAAAAGGCTTTACACTTCTGATTTGGGGTGTAGTTAGCTTATTCAGTGCTCTGATCAGCGGTTATAGCTCTAACTATCTTCAGGGGTTCAAGTACCAATCACGATTCGCTGGTCTCTGCCTTGGCTTTACCCTTTCGGTTATGACCATGGTAGCTGGCGATCAGGTAGTGGCATTATTAATTTCCTGGTTCTCTATGGGTTTTTTTATGTCAAGACTAATCGGGGTAGAGTTGGACTGGCCAGAAGCAAGAGCAGCATCAAGGTATGCGCAAAGGTTTTTTATTTGGTCCAGTGGGATGCTAATTACAGGCGTGTTGTTACTTTCCTTTAGTACGGAGAAGTTTACCCTTAGCGGGATCATGCCTGCTTTGAGCAGTTTACCTACGACGGTACTTTTTGCTTCTGCGCTATTCATTATTATTGCATGTTTGATACAATCTGCCATTTATCCTTTTCACCGCTGGTTGCTCTCTGCGATGACTGCACCTACTCCAGCCTCGGCACTTATGCATGCAGGGTTTGTTAATGGTTCGGGTATTCTGCTTACCATATTTGCATCATTAATAGTCCATGCACAGGTTCTATCCCTGCTGTTTGTAGTCGGTAGCCTTACTGCGTTAGCTGCCCAGTTTACCAAATTACTTCAGATTAGCGTCAAGCAGAAGCTGGCCTGTTCGACCATTGCTCAGATGGGCTTTATGATAATGCAGTGCGGGCTGGGGTTTTTCAATGCAGCAGTGACGCATCTGATCCTTCATGGATTTTATAAGGCCTACCTTTTCCTTTCCTCGGGAGAAAATATTAAAGCTTCTGTACCCGAAAAAGCAATGCCAATCTTTATTAGGCCATTTCAGGCCCTGGTGGTAATTCTAAGCGGAATTATTGGGGCTGCACTTTTCGCACTGCTCACAGGAAAAGGAACAATGATGGATAGCGGTATTTTTCTGACACTTGTCGTAGCGATTACTGTCGGGCAGGCAACCTATAATATATTGAAACAAAGTGTACTTTCTCTCGTACAGAAGCTCCTGCTTCCGTTATTGTTGTTTCCAGCGGGGATAGGTAGTTATGCACTTGTATATAGTGGAGTAAGCAATATCATTAAAGATATTCCCTTTGTTGAGGTGCCTTCCCCTGTTTCGATGGTACAACTGCTATTTGGGGTAGTTTTTCTATTGGGATTTTTCATCATGAAGCTGGAGTTGTACAAAAAATTTCCGTGGCTGTATGTTAAGCTATTGAACTTAAGCCAACCATATCATAAAACCATTCTAACCCATAAAAATAAGTCGATATGATCAATTCAGATTTTACAGCGAGTATTGAAGAAGCCTCTTCGGTAATTGGAAAAACCTGGCCGCTTTATGCCTTTGTGACCTCTAATCCCTTATCTGGCTATGAGGACTCAACTTTTGAGCAGGCCATTCAGAAAGCGGGCAGACACCTGGGCGCTTCGGTTCTTCCTTCATCCTCGATGTTCGCTCAGGCATTGAGCTGTGGAGAAATCAATAATGAAATCTTAAAGAAGATGTTGGAAGAAGCCGGGTTATATAAGCAGGCAGAATTCTATTTGAAAGAAATGGATATGGTAAGCGATAGCCACCCGGTAAACGTAAACCATAAACTGGACAGGATCATTTCAAAATGGCTTGGTGCTTATATGGATGAAGGAATGAGTGAATGGGAAATGCCCGGGCGGGAAAAGGGCTTTTTCTCTTGTTGGCGTAGTCTGGCTATCTATGATCCCGAGATCAGAATTATCTCCGGTAAAGAAATACCACAAACAGCAAACCAGGCACTTGCAGCATCCCTGCAAGGATATTCACATGAAGAGTGTGTAAGCATCTTCAGCGAGCACCTCGCAGCCTTGCCTGGCTGGACCGGTTACATCAAATACAGAATGAGTGAATGCTCCCCATGGCAGCATGAGTATCCCATTACCCTAAAGGATTATCTGGCCGTACGTTTATGTATAGCGGACAGTATACATGGCGAGGCCCATGCTTCAAGAGCTGAAGCGCAACAACAGGATGATTTGTTCAGCTTAAAACTTTTATGGCTAAAGGCCTGGGAGAAAAGCTGGCAGCAAAGCCTTGTTAAGACCATTGGTGATAATTTGAAAAAGCAGAAATTTGGAACTGCTACAAAACAAAGCCCTTTGGCCCAGTTTGTTTTTTGTATCGACACCCGGTCCGAGCTAATCAGGAGACATATCGAGGCTAAAGGAGACTATGAAACTTTCGGTTATGCTGGTTTTTTTGGAATTGCGGCCGATTATAGGGATCCAGGAACCAGCCTTATCCGTAAATCTTGTCCACCGATCCTTTCTTCTTCCTACACCATTTCAGAGGCTCCTTTACCAGCTAAGGCAGCAGAGATGTCTGCTTACCATAAAAGAAAAAAATATCAGGTGTTTGCAGATTTTCTTGGTCAGCGTATGAAAAATATGCTTCCTTCCGCCTTTGGCTACGTTGAGGGAACAGGTCTTTTTTATGGCCTGGCGCTGTTGTGGAGAACACTGTTTGCTGCCAGGCAGTTTAAGGGTGAAGCTGGTCATGAAAATAGCTGCACGACCCAGCTGGATTCCAGGGAAGATGAAAAACTAAGCATTCAGGAAAAACTCAGAGAAAAGGTGGCAATTGTAAAATCAGCCTTTGACCTGCTGGGCTGGAAAAATTTTGCTCCTCTGGTCGTCTTTGCCGGCCATGGAAGCCATTCTGTGAACAATCCATTTGGTTCCAGCCTAGACTGCGGAGCCTGTGCTGCGAGCCCAGGCCGTCATAACGCCAGGATGCTGGCTACGCTGGCCAATCTTCCCGAGGTCAGGTCATTACTAAGAGAAGAATTTAAAATAAATATCCCACATGGCACAGTGTTCTTGGGCGCCGAGCACAACACTGCAACCGATGAGATTGTGCTTTTCGATGCAGAAGTGCCCGCAACCCATCATTTTATGATTAGTCTGCTCATATCAGATCTTAAAGAGGCTCAGCAATCGGCAATCACAGAAAGGTTGCAGGATAAAAACGGGTTAGATCTGGCGCGTCGAAAAACAGCAGACTGGGCGGAAACCAGGCCAGAATGGGGGCTAGCCGGAAACGCCGGCTTTATCATTGCTCCTCGCAGGCTCACCAACAAAATGGACCTTAAAGGTAGATGTTTTTTGCACTCTTACGATTGGGAAATGGACGGGCAAGGACTTAATCTGGAAATGATCATGCAGGGTCCTATGGTTGTTACCCAATGGATTAACAATCACTACTATTTTTCTACAGTAGATAATGAGGGGTTTGGCGGTGGATCAAAGATAACTCATAATGTTACCGGAAAGTTTGGTGTGGTCAGGGGTAATGGGGGAGATCTGAAGTTCGGGCTACCCCTGCAGTCGGTCAATAGTTGTGATAGCAAAATTTACCATCATCCCCTGAGGCTGTCTGTGGTCATCCAAGCACCATGTGAGAGAATTGAGCAGATACTTTCAAGAAACGATCACCTAAAGCAACTAATTATAAATGAATGGATATACCTTTTGGTTATGGACCCGCTAGGTGACAATGAAATCCGTCTGTATCAAAATAACGGAAGCTGGGCATTGGTAGATAGTGAAGAGGCAGTTGCTTCGACCACATTGTTGCCTTTTAACCATGAATGAAAAATCGATTTTGATATTTAAAGGAAGAAAGCTGGTCATTGCGACCATGCATGGTAAGGAAAAGGTATTGGGTACGATACTTGAAAAAGAGCTAGGTGTGGAAACCATCGTTCCCAAAGAATTTAACACAGATTTTTACGGGACTTTTTTTGGAGAGGTAGAACGTGAAAAGGATCCGCTTGAAACTGCCAGGACCAAATGCCTGGATGCCTGCCGGATTTCTGGCTGCACTTTGGCGGTAGCGAGTGAGGGTTCTTTCGGACCACATCCTACAATTTATTTTATCCCCGGCGATGAGGAAATTATGGTATTCATGGACCTGGAAAATGACGTATATGTAAGGGCAAGAGTAGTCAGCCCTAAAACAAATTTTGGTGGAAATACTTTTATGGACTGGGAAACTGCTGTTGAATTTGCCAACCGGGCTAGATTCCCAAGCCATGGGCTTATCATCTCCGACCAGCAGCGGATGGATGTCAAAAAGGGTGTCCAGGACTGGGAAGTACTCGAAACATATTTTAAAAAGTGCCTGGAGAATAACGGTTCGGTAGTTTTGGAGACCGATATGCGTGCGATGTACAATCCTATGCGCCTGGAAGTTATTGCAGAGGCGGCAGAAAGTCTTGTTCAAAACATCTTGCGAGCATGCCCCAATTGCAGCTTTCCGGGGTATGATGTTACAAAAGTCAATCTAGGTCTACCATGTGGCCAATGCGGACTTGCAACAAAAAATACGCTTTCCCATAGGTTTGAGTGCCAAAAGTGCCATCATACTGAAGTAAAGCTTTATCCAAAAGATAAAAAAACCGAAGATCCGCAATATTGTGACTATTGTAATCCATGAATCATTTTAAAGCACTCCGCCAGCCAAGTTGGGGCTTATAAAACTTAATTATGCTGAAACAAATCTCGACACATTTTATGAAACCGATTTCTTCTTCATTAGCCAAGAGCATTGAAATATTGAATGGTGGCGGCCTTATCTGCATTCCTACAGAAACCGTGTATGGTCTAGCTGCCAATGCGATCAGTGAAAAGGCAGTTGAGAAAATTTTCCAACTAAAACAAAGGCCTTCCAATAATCCTTTGATCGTTCATATTGCTTCAATTACCGAGCTGGAAAGGGTGGCTATTGATTTGCCTGAACTGGCAATACGCCTTGCAGAAGCATTTTGGCCGGGGCCATTGACACTGGTTCTGAAAAAACACCATTCGATACCAGGCATTGTTACTGCAGGAAGGGATACGGTAGCTGTAAGGGTACCGGACCACAAATTGTCATTGAAGCTACTGAATCAACTTGGCTACCCCCTTGCAGCGCCGAGTGCTAACCGCTCTGGGGCCATAAGTCCAACGAGCGCTACCCATGTGGCCAGTTCCTTCGGAGCGAATGCTCCTTACGTGCCTGATGGCGGGCCTTGCAAACTGGGAGTTGAATCTACCATTATTGGGTTTTTAGATGATAGAACTGTATTACCGGCATGGATCAGTTCCCCTTGAACAAATCGAAAATATATGTGGCAAGATTAAAACCTACACTACAAGCGATAAATCCCCGCGATCTCCGGGCATGCTGTCAAAGCATTATTTCCCATCAACCCGGACTGTGCTAAGCGATAATCCATTGCTGTTGGCATCAGTTATGCGCTCAAAGGGGATAAGGATAGGTTTGCTTATATTTAATAGGAAGACAGCTGATACTGAGGCTGAACATATAGTGGTACTCTCGGATATCGGAGATCTCTCGCAGGCCGCCATGAAGCTTTATTCAGCACTACACATCCTGGACCAAATGAAATTAGATATAATTATAGCAGAGAAAGTTCCTGATATAGGAATCGGCAGGGCGATAAACGATTGGCTCATAAGCGTATCAAAATAGCTATGAAAAAACGAACAATTCTCAAGAATGCGCAGCTCGTCAACGAGGGAAAGATATATACTTCCGACGTTTTGATAAAAAATGGTATTGTCAGCAAAATTTCGACCGGCATAAATGCGTTAAATGCTGAGATAGTAGATTGTGATGGACAATACCTTATGCCCGGTATGATAGATGACTAGGTACATTTCCGTGAGCCGGGACTTACCTATAAAGCAGACATCGCATCTGAATCCCGCGCTGCAGTAGCCGGGGGTATCACTTCGTTTATGGATATGCCCAATACGGTACCGGCAGTGCTGACCCTAGAACGCCTGGAGATAAAATTTAAGATAGCAGCACAACGATCTCTGGCGAACTATTCCTTTTTCATGGGCGTCTGCAGAGATAACTGGCAGGAAGCCTTAAGGACTGATCCCAGTTCTGTATGTGGGTTGAGCGATGATGGGCTTTACCTAAATGATAAGGAAGCTACCCTTTCAAATGATCCTGAAATTATGTATTTTCTGTTTTCCAGGTGCCATACCCTTGTAGCCCTACACTGCGAGGACCATTCCGTTATATCCCGCAATATCCGGAAATGGGGAATGGGATGTGAAATTAATCCCTGCAAACTGCTCGCCATGCTCCGCAGTGAACAGGCTTGTATAGAAGCCACCCAAAAAGTGCTTTCTGCGGCACAGAAACATAGTAACCGGGTGCATCTGCTGCACATCTCTACCTTGGCAGAAGCAAGGCTAATGGATGCCAGGAAGTCTGTCCGTGAGAAGCGTATTACAGCGGAAGCGTGTCTCCCGCACCTATATTTCTCAGACCAGGATTATCCTACATTGGGCAACAGCATCAAATGGAACTCTTCGGTTAAGACAATGATGGATAAAAAAGGACTTCTGGATGCGCTGCTTAGTGGGCACCTGGATATCATCGCAACTGATCATGCTCCCCATCTTTTTATTGAAAAGCAAGGCAGCTACTTAAAGGCCAAATCCGGAGGCCCGCTTGTACAGCAGCCCTATTAATGTTGATGGAGCTTTACCATCAAGGATTTATCAGTTTGCCGCAGATAGTAGAAAAAACCAGTCATAATGTTGCACAGGCATACCGGATTCAGAAAAGGGGTTATATCCGAGAGGGATTACGCTGACCTTGTATTAATTGACTTAGACCATAGAACCGAAGTAAATCGCGAAAACATAATTTATAAGTGCGGATGGTCGCCTCTGCGGGGGAAAAGCTTTAGAAGCAGGGTAACCCATACATGGGTGAATGGTAAACTGGTTTTCAATAGGGGCAAGATTGATGAAACTGTGAGAGGCATGCGTCTTTATTTTGAAAAAATCCGGTAAGCTTTAAATATTATCTTTGGATACAAACTGCTCAAACCAAGAGAACTTTTCGTTAATAATCCTTGCTTTTTCCTTTTGCAGGTGCAGCAAAAAAGCAGCCGCTACCGGCGAAAAAGATTTATTCTTTAGCCAGATCATATTCCAAACCGACCTTAGGGGAAGCCCTTTTACAGGTATAATACATAATTGGCCATTTAGAAGTTCATTCTTGATACCGATCAGCGGCATGACCGAATAGCCAAGGCCAGCAATAACTGCCTGTTTTACTGCCTCGTTTGAGGTCAGTTCCATTTTTTTTTGCACATTTAGGTTGTGGGTGGAGATGTATCTTTCAATCGTATACCGGGTGCCAGATCCCTGCTCCCTATAAATGATAGGAAGCTCCTGAAGGATTTCGTGTGTATAACTCTTAGATGGTAGCGTCTCATCTGCGGCACCAACAAGATAAAGTTTATTCTGCATTAACTCTATGGATTCCACAATAAGTTTTTCCGGTAATACAGAGACCAGGGAAAAATCGACCTCATTCTTCTCAAGGCTTTCAATTACCCGGGCTTTATTAGTCACATCTAGCACGAGTTCTATTCCCTTGTGCTGTTTCAGAAAATCGGAGAGAAAATAAGGAATTACGTACTTACCAGTGGAAACTACCGATAGCTTGAGCCTGCCACTGAGCTGGCTTTTATAGGCCAGGGTCTTGTAATTGATAGCGTAGACCTCACTCAGGATTTTTTCTGCGGCGATGGCGATCTCGGCCCCGAAGTCAGTTACATACAACTGCCTTCCTATTACCTCTGTCAGTGGTATCTCAAACTGGTCCTGCAAATTTTTTAATTGTATGGAAACTGCAGGCTGGGTCAGGTGGAGTTCCTGCGCTGCTTTTGTGATGCTTTTGGTTTGGGTGATTTTCAGAAATATCTGGAGCTGATGTAGCGTGTAATGCATAAAATAACTTTATGTTTTCTATCGCAAATATAAAATGAAAATATATGAAGTAAAGGCTTGAGATTTACATTAGAAAATAAAGTAATATCATATGACAAGAATCACGGTTGCAAAGGGTGATGGCATTGGCCCGGAGATAATGGATGCAACGATGTCGGTTTTACAGGCTTCCGGAGCTGAAATACAGATGGATTATATTGATATTGGTGAAAAGGTATACGTGGCCGGTAACAAATCAGGTATAGACGCTGCCTCGTGGGAAGTGATCAGAAAGAACAGGATATTTCTAAAAGGCCCTGTTACTACTCCTCAGGGAGGCGGATACAAAAGTTTGAATGTAAGTACTAGGAAATTCCTGGGCCTTTATGCTAATGTAAGGCCCTGCTCAAGCCTTCACCCCTTTATAGAAACCCGGCATCCTGACATGAACGTGGTAATTGTCAGGGAAAATGAAGAGGACCTGTATGCCGGCATCGAGCATCAGCAGACCGACGAAGTTGTCCAGTGCCTTAAGCTCATTAGCCGCCCTGGCTGCGAAAAGATAATCAGGTACGCTTTTGAATATGCTTTGCAAAACAGCAAAAAGAAAGTGACGTGTTTCACCAAGGACAACATCATGAAGCAGACCGACGGATTGTTCCACCAGGTTTTTAACCAGATCGGGGAAGAGTATCCTGAGATAGAAAAAGAACACTGGATCGTAGACATCGGTGCCGCTAAACTGGCAGATACTCCAGAATGCTTTGAGGTGATCGTGATGCCAAATCTCTATGGAGATATCCTGAGCGATGTTGCAGCTCAGATCACCGGATCAGTTGGGTTGGGAGGTTCTGCTAACATAGGTGAATCCTGTGCTATGTTTGAGGCCATTCATGGTTCTGCGCCTATGATAGCAGGCCAGGATGTCGCAAATCCCTCGGGCCTGATCCACGGGGCAATAATGATGCTAAGCCATATCGGGCAGGCCAAAGCAGTAGAAAAAATCCATAATGCATGGCTTAAAACGATTGAGGATGGCGTGCATACCCTGGACATCTATAAACATGGAAAGAGCAGTACCCTTATAGGTACCAAGGCATTTGCCCAGGCAGTGATCGCCAACCTTGGCCTAAAGCCTTCAATACTTAAGGCAGTATCTTATATAGGCAGCTCAGCCCTGGTACTTCCCAAATATGTAAGAAAGGATCAGAAGAAGAAGGAGCTTATGGGAATAGATCTCTTTTTTCATTGGAGGGGCAGCTGCCCAGATGAGCTTGCAGCTAAGCTTAAAACTATCGAAACAGCCGGAATTGCCCTTTCGATGATTACCAATAGGGGAATCAAGGTCTGGCCCGAGGGATTTCCGGAAACATTCTGTACTGATCACTGGAGGGGCCGCTTCATGCCAAATAGAAACTCGACCATTGACCAGAACAAAATTATCGCCATTCTTTCCGTTGCGACCCTGGCAGGCCTGGAGGTTATCAAAACGGAAAACCTTTATTCCTTTGATGGGGAAGTAGCATTTTCGCTGGGACAAGGGCAGTAGAAAGGGACCTGACATAGATATACAGCTAAGCTTGGGGAGATTGAGGGCAACGATGCATTGGAGATTCTCACCCGTTATATACATTGCAATAACTTAATAAGCTAATCAATAATCAAATTATAATAAAATGGAAAATATCAATCATTTCACACTAATCCAGGGTAAGTTTACCGTGGAAGACGCAAAGTCAATTTTGTTCAACTTTTATAATACGAAAATAAATTTCCATAACCTCCAGCTACTTGGAATACATGAAGGCAGACCTGGAGACGCCACGGAGATCGAGCAAAAAGTTTTAGAGCTTAAACTGACCAGGCAGGAAATCACTGCGCTATTGTCAGCTCCTGATTTTACAAATCAGGAGCTGACAATCGAAGGCCACATCATTATAAAGCGATAATATGGAAAGTTTGGCTAGCTAGTCCGTTATAAAGTAAGCATCCGACCAACCCGTCTTGACAAAGCTTGGTTTGACTGTTAATTTTGATTAAAAATCATGATATGAAAAAACCAGTTTTACAGTCAAACGAAATG